>CAJQGN010000184.1 GCA_905477545.1 uncultured Acidimicrobiales bacterium
CTACGATCGCTCGGTTACCTGACCCAATGTGTACGAAATGTAACTGATGTTGACGATGACTTGCTGAGCCGAGCGCGTAGCCTAAGGCCTTGGCGTCCACTACCTTGACCTAGCAGCTCGATCTCTAGCTGTTTTCGAAGAGGACATGAAGGCCTTAGGCTTATTGCCCCCGCATAGCGAACCTCGAGCCACGTCAGCAATATCAGAAGTACGACAGCTAGTTGGTCAAGTTCTTGACTCAGGTCATGCTTATATCAGCGGCGGCTCAGTTTATTTTGACGTGTCAACGGCACCACGATTCGGTGAGCTATCAAGTCTGACGAACGGAGAAATGCTCCAGCTAGCTAGCACATCAGGCGGACATCCGAACGACCAGAATAAACGGAACAAACTCGATTTTGTTCTCTGGCAAAGATCATTGCCTGGAGAACCGGAATGGACTTCTCGATGGGGCCCTGGCCGACCAGGATGGCACATCGAATGCTCAGCGCTGGCTTTACGAGAGTTTGGGAACACCATTGATATTCATGGAGGCGGATCAGATTTAATCTTCCCCCATCATGAGTGTGAGCAAGCGCAGTCAGAGGCGGTCACTGGAAAAATCTTTGTCAAGCATTGGATGCACTCCGGAAGCGTTAACTTCGCTGGCGAGAAGATGTCTAAATCCCACGGGAACTTAGTTTTCGTATCCGAAATAATAAAAAAATGGGACCCAATGGTCATTAGATTGGCGATCTTAAGTAATCACTACCGGTCTTCATGGGAATGGGATAATGAGCTTCTATTTAAAGCTCAAGAACGTTTAAATAGATGGAAAAAAAATGACAAAAAAGAAGCTGGATTCTCCGAGGTGGGTGCCTGCTTAGACGATGACTTGGATACACAGAGCGCGCTGAAAGAAATTGATCGAATCTCGACAGCGGGAAACAATGTGTCTGAAGCTGCCTCGTTACTGGGTATTTTCTGGTGATCCATAAGAGAGTTCACAGTTGTAACATGAACAAAGTAGCTAGATTCGCAATCAGACTAAAGGACGAAGACACTATTCGTTTCATGACGGAAGGGACCCAATGGATGGGTTAGAGCGTCTATGGGCAACCTGGAGACAAGAATACGTGACAGGTAAGCCAGCCAGCAGCGAACAAACCAGCTGCATCCTGTGCGAAGTAGCAAAAATTCCAGATAACTCGGAGCAAAATACACATGTCTACTCTGGGTCTCATTGCGCAGTGGTGCTAAATGCCTTTCCCTATACAAACGGGCATGTGATGATTGTGCCATACGAGCATGTTGACGGTTTGGACCAAGTGACAGCAGACGCTCGAAGCGAAATGTTTGACCTTCTATATAGAACGACCCTCGCTATCCAAGGTGCCTATTCTCCAGACGGCCTCAACTTAGGAGCGAACATTGGCCAAGGTTCCGGTGCCGGAATTCCCGATCACCTTCATTTCCACGCTTTGCCCCGCTGGAATAGTGATACTAACTTTATGACGACAGTCGTTGGAGCCAGAGTTATCCCAGAAGATCTGGCACTGACCCTAGAAAAACTACGCCTAAACTTCAAATAAATTTGTCTATAGAACCCAAGCACAATTGAAATATGGCAGCCATATCGAATTAGTCCGATAGCGTAGAGTTCGTGGACGACGGAGATGTACGCGATGCGTTACCAGAGGATCTTGACCGAGGGTTCGTAGGGGCGTACATCTTCCCTGACAATCGTCGGCGCCGCACAACTGGGGCCTTATATCTTGGCGTTGGCGCTCTAACCCTGGGTATGTCAAGTGTCTACGCTCCCGACGCGGTGCTGGCAAATGTAGGCCTCACCATAGGGGCAATCGGGCTTTTGTTGTTCGGCTTATATAGCGTTTTGGCTGGTCGGAAATTCGGACTAAACGAAAATGAAGCACTTGTCGCCGCTAGCAAAGAACTAGGTTTCGCTGTGGGTCACGCATCGGCGCAACTTGGCTGGCGAGGACTTTTAAGTCGTCCGACGTGGCGAATATTGGCTTACTCGGCCGAAGATCCGCCTATAAGTCGCAGTCTCGTCCTGATTGACGCTATTGATGGGACGACCATTGACGCGTATGTCGAAGATAACCCTGAAGAATGGATATCAACATCGAATGAGCTTGATGGCCTAGAACGTGAAGCCGGACTGCCTGAGATCGAAGATGTTTGACGGCAATCTACGCTTTGGGGTTGATCGAGTAACTAGCCCTATCGGACGGTTGCTGGTTAGAGCTGGTGTTAGTGCCGATCAAATCACTGTTGTGGGTTTGTTGATGTCGGTAGCAGCAGCTGTTTCAATTGGAATGGGACGCCTCCAGCTTGGCCTTTGTCTTCTTATATTGACGGCGTTACCTGATTTGCTAGATGGTGCCGTAGCTAAAGCGGCCGGCACATCATCTAAAAGAGGAGCATTTTTTGACTCGACGGCAGACAGAGTTACTGATGCGTTGCTGTTAGGCGCTATCGCTTGGCATCTCCTTGAGACCGACAGGGGGAGGCTCGTAATCTTACCAATGGCACTCCTAGGAGTGTCTGCATTGATTTCATATGAAAGAGCTAAAGCCGAACTACTTGGATATCAAGCCAAAGGCGGCTTAATGGAGCGCGCAGAACGGATGATAGTTCTTGGCTTCGGGCTTTGTTTCAACGTAATTCTTATCCCAGTCCTTTGGGTAATGCTTGCGCTAACGTCGATAACTGCTGTTCAACGATTCTGTAAAGTTTGGTCACAGGCAACTCGCGAATTATCTGATTCTGAGAACCAAAAATAAAAAGTGGAGCTTTGGAAATCCGCAATGCTGAGAC
>CAJQGN010000185.1 GCA_905477545.1 uncultured Acidimicrobiales bacterium
CATGAAGATGGGGTTCGAGAAAGAAATATGTTCCGTCTTGGTGCCAGTGCACGAATGCCGGAGTTTGCGCTTCTTTGATCCATGTCGTTGAGTGATAAACGAGAATGTCAGGTCCAATTACTGCTTCGACTGCGTCAAGGACCTTTGGGTGATGCACTAAATAATCTGCCCATTCGAACAGGAGGTAGGATTTTGATTTTTCAGGAAATTCGATCGGGTGTCCAACCGATGCTTCGTAGTTTTCTAGGCCTTCTCGACATTGCGCTACTTCATCAGGTCGAAGAACTTTGATGGGAGACCACCAACCTTTATTTTGGTATCCACTGACATTCGTATCAATATTTTGGATGACCATTTACGCTCCTTCGTTCAGTGACTAGAGGTTACAACTTGATCGTTCGCTCATTTCTTAAAATGTTCGAGGATTAAGAGTTAATCGGTTCTTGGATTTACGGCTTCAATGTCGGAGCTCTTTTGTCGCTATGATATTCTGCGCTACTCGCCGAACATGAGGGGAAAAGCTTCGTTATCGGTAATTAGGTCTCCTACCTCGAGCACTGTGTCTTGTTCTCCAATTATCGGATCCGAACCAACTTTTGGTGCCCAAAATGCGTCGTCGCCAAGCCACCGCCACGAAATCGCAGCCCTACGCCGGTTACCGCTATTGGGTCCGCTTCGATGCACTGTGCGAAAGTCGAAGAGCAGTACGTCTCCGGGTCTCACCTCAAATTTGAGAACTTCATACAGATCAGGGTGTTCTTCGAAAGCCGGACAACTTTCTTCAAAGGACTCAATATGTTCAGCTACACCTGTCCACAGGGCTTTTTCAACTTCTTTGGCCGGAAGTCCTTCAAGGGCCGGGTATTCAGGTTTGAAAGTGCGGTTCCAAAGGTGTGAGCCTCTCACAAATTCCAAAGCGCTGGAACCCGAATTTGAATCGGTCAGCGCTAGCCAAGTAGAACAAATTTTGTTGCCATCCACTGCCCAATATGGCCGATCTTGATGCCAGACAAAACTCTCTTGTGTGCCTGGATCCTTCACAAAAACATGATCATAGTAGAGGCGGATTGAATCGGAGTCTGTGGCTTTTGCAGCACTCCTTGCAAGACCACATTCGTGCGCATACCGGCGAAAATTTTTTTTCGTTGGATGCAGGTATCGATCCTGGAAATACATACCAGTTGAGTTAGGAGACGTCATGCTTCCGCCAAATCGGCCGGGCGTATGAATTAGTTTTTCTACCGATGTAAGTATTTCACTCACCAAGCTAATGTCTACGGCGTCGCGTATATGGACAACACCATCAGAACGAAATACCTTCACCTCATCATCAGTCAAAATGCGCATTGGGGCCCCAATTTAAACAATAGGTCATGATCCAAGTTGATGCGGAACGCCTTGCACAAATAACTAATCCATTGGTGATGAATTAAGAACATCGCTGTTTTTTGCCATCCGGATATTTGAGCATTCGGTCACAAAGGACTTAAATTGTCTTGACAAATATAACTACTGACGACACACCAGCGGATCACCGACAATATTGGAGGGCCTCACAATGGTGCCTTATTGGGTAAATCAGTTGATATCGACTAAGCCCGTGTATAGTAACATACGGTTAATTAATTTAGCACTAAATAAGGAGTTGTTTCGTGTTCTCGAAGCTTGAGTCAACACAAGTTATTTTTTCTAAGCCAAAGATATTGTTCATGGTGGCAGCTTTTCTGTCTCTTGTTCTGTCAGTAACGCTTTGGTACACCGGTTCGAAAGACCAGGGAATTTTTGTCGGTCTTTGGGTTCCGTCCATTCTTTCATTGGGCACTCTAGTATTGACGAACGATCGAAGCGCTCAATGAACGAAACACTATTGATGTGTGTTGGAGCCGCAGTATTCGGCTTAACTATTTGGGCTGTGCTTCTTGCCGCTTACGCTAATGGGCGCGAAGCTGATAGTAAAAACTTATCGCCTCAAATTGCCCCCGAGACTGGTCCTACCCCTGAATGAGTTGCTTCCTTCTATGTCTACGTTGCAACCGGGTCGCCACTCAGCCCGATGACACACCATGGAATTGCTAATAGTTCTTGTCGCTGTTACTTCAGCAGCTTTCATGTCAGGAGTTTTATGGGTTATCCAGGTCGTTCATTATCCGCTTCTTCGCGCAGTACCTGTCGAATCAATTATTGAGATATCTCACCGCCACCAAAATTTGATCACCAAAGTAGTTGGCCCGGCAATGGTTATCGAAGCGGCTTCAAGCGCAGCAGCTCTCTTAGTCGTGTCCCGCAACGTAATGCCTATTGCGTTGCTGAACTTTTTTTTCTTAGCTATTGCTGTTTACGTCACAATCTTTCAAGCTGTGCCGCTGCACGCGAAGATTGGTCGAGGTGAATCTGCGTTGATTCCAAAGCTGATCAAAGTCAATTGGATTCGCACTGCAGCCTGGAGCATTAGAATCCCGCTTGGAGTGCTTTTAGTGACTCAGGTCAGCAGCTGATAAGGGACTAAGCGTACTAGAACGTCGGCGGCGCTTTAATACTTAAGGAGTAACAACAGGTCAAGATGCGAGGGTTCCGGCAAACACTTGCCAAGCCAACACAGATTTTGCAATGAAACTAAGCAGAATATAGCGGCGCTCACCGTAGTGATAGTCCGACCATTTTCCTTTGGCTCGATATTGTTTCCATTGAACAATTGCGAAACAGTTAAACAGTATGAATAAGGAAATGACTATTCCATAGACAAAGCCGGGGACAGTAGCTTCGATCGGGCCTCTCGGTGAGATGATGCTTAAGGTCACGGCGATCCAAGGAATTACGCCGGCGATGCAACCGAACCAAAATGGAAGCATGTCGCCGTCACCTGGCGTTGTGTAACGTTCTTGCAGCCACCCAAACAAAATCATGCTGACATTAACCCCGAAAATACCGAGCAAAGCGATGTAATCAGCAGTGCCATTCAGCTGAAGAATCACGATGATCATGATTGAAGACGAGAGAGAGTATTCGACCCATCGGTATTTATTGATGTGATGACTTAGGCCTTCGATGTATTTGGGAAAAACTATTGGTGAGCTTACAAAGAAATGAAACACTGCTGAGAGTGCCAAGAACGCAGCCACCATATAGCTAATATTCAGATTGAATAGATTTACTGGATCGGAGAAGTTTCCTGTGCCTGGAGCCTCTGTAAGGTACGTCGCCACTACAGGGAGCGACGTGTCGTCTGCTAATAATAAAATTGCGATAAACGACGCAAGATGCAGACACCCCGCCAATACGTTCAGTTTGCGAAGCTTCACGATTTGTGTGTCCATTCGATCATGCTATCGGGAGCTCGAAGTTTTAAAAAATATGTCAAATGCTGAAGCTCGTAAGAACGTTAGACAAAACGTCAACTGAGCAGCGGCTAAAGCACGAGGAAAATGGCCTCATTAGTTGTTTTGATGGCGATTGAAAGTTATTGGAGCACCGCTTACCGGGCGCCGCGGATACCAGAAAAAACAGACACCCCCCACTTTCCGTTACGTTTATTGAGGATATAGAAGCTTTCGATTGACTCAATAACTGAACCATCTAATCGATGACGCGTGCCCTCAATTGTTAAATGGGCGCGAGTTTCCTCTATGTGAACGATTGTAGTCTTAGTCTTCGGATGGTGAAATCCCGTGGCTTCGCGCATGCGCTGCGGATCGAAGGGATATGTTTCGCGCACCTGCGCTTCGGTCTCAGAGACATAGATCACTGGTAAATGCACGAGGGCCTGAAGATCCTCGCGGGTACCGCTCGCGAAGGCAGCATTGTATT
Organism: uncultured Acidimicrobiales bacterium; assembly: GCA_905477545.1. GTDB lineage: Bacteria > Actinomycetota > Acidimicrobiia > Acidimicrobiales > Poriferisodalaceae > UBA9040. Next base: position 3,805 of record CAJQGN010000185.1, read on the forward strand.
CAAACATAAAAGAATTTATTTCCGCCTCTAGCATTGCTTGGCGTTCGTTCGTCAAAGCCATATCTGAAAACTTAGTTCTTTTTGGTAAATGAGGCCGATACTTTTCGGTTCATTTTCTCCTAGTTCATGCAGACCGAGCTTTCTCTTCAACAGCAATACTCACATCAGCATGTAAACACCCATACGCCAACGTAGACACGAGTATCGCTCAAGCACTAATCTCACACACAGGGCTTCGGTGTCTCCGTTACAGACAGTTCTTCATTTGGGAAAGTACATTGGTGTATATGTCTAAAGGTAAGCGGCTTATTTCGACAGTCACTTCAGGATCGAAAGTTTATTTAAGTATTGAAGAGTTCCGGGTACCAACTCCCGAACCAGACGAAGTGCTCATTGGAATCGCTGCGTCACCTATTAACCCGAGCGATCTCGGAGTGCTTTTGGGCGGCGCCGATGCATCGACTGCCACAACCTCCGAACATGGGCTTACCTTGTCGCTCCCAGACGGAGCCATAGATGGACTTAGAGGCCGGGTTGACCAGCCCATGCCAGTGGGCAATGAAGGCTCTGGGGTAGTCATCGAAGCTGGAGCCAGTGAGGAAGCTCAAGCGCTCAAGGGGAAAGTTGTTGCTGTTCTAGCCGGCGGAATGTACGCCACTCACCGGATCGTGAAGTCACGAGATTGTCTGCTTCTAGAGGATGGCACAAGAGCTATCGATGCTGCATCATGTTTCGTAAATCCCCTTACGGCTTTAGGCATGACTGAATCTATGCGGCTTGAAGGCCATTCAGCGTTGATCCACACAGCGGCGGCTTCGAACTTAGGTCAGATGCTCAACCGGATCTGCATCGACGATCAAATTGAACTGGTGAATATTGTACGCCGTGATGAACATGTCGAACTTCTCCGAAGCCAAGGAGCTGCGTACGTCGTGAATTCAAGTTCACCTCATTTTCGTAAAGACTTGGTTGATGCATTAAAAAAAACTGGCGCAACAATTGCCTTCGACGCGATCGGCGGCGGAGAGCTAGCAACAGAACTTCTCCACGCCATGGAGATAGCAGCTAGTTCAACCGGCGGAGAATACAGTCGGTACGGCTCCACAACTCATAAGCAATTGTACATATATGGCGGGCTTGACCGAGGACCGACTCTCCTCAAAAGAAGCTATGGAATGGCATGGGGTGTCGCCGGTTGGCTACTTCCGAACTTTTTAGCGAAGGTAGGGTCCGAACGAAGCAGCGAATTACGTCAACGTGTTGCAGCGGAATTATCTACTACTTTCGCCAGTTCTTACAGCGATACGCTCTCCCTTGAATCAATCCTAGATATAGAGCAGATGAAGAAGTACTCCCAAATGAGCACCCAGGGGAAAAGCCTGGTTTGTCCGCAACTTCAATAGATCAGACGTTTCGTTTTTTCCGCATTTTAGGCATAACACCAAGCGTTATCAGTCGAAGTATCGGGCGCTCTCCACCCAAATATTTGTAATAGGGGTTGACAGCATCCTTGGTTCCTCGGAGTGACTTAAGCCTTTTAGTAAACACGCGCACGGTTGCACGAACAGGTTGAATTCGTTCGCAGCTTCAGACTAGAGATAAACATTTTGTGGGCGCTGTCTCAAATTCCGACGAGTGGATCAAACCTCGCCTAAATATTCAGAAGAGATAAATTTTCACAACTTGAGGTGGCATGGTTTCTATCCGATTTTCGATAGGTACACAAAGGGATAAAGCCAAAATTACAAGGCTCAACGCCGCAGCGAAGAGCTCTTAGCACGTATTTGATCTCCCACTTTTTGCTGGCACTTCCCGACCTCATATGCAACGTTTCCAGCAGATAGATCGTCAACGTTATCTCAAAA
>CAJQGN010000186.1 GCA_905477545.1 uncultured Acidimicrobiales bacterium
AGTGGATACTAAAGATAGTTACATTACTGCGATTGAGAATAAGGTCTTTGACTATAGGAATGTTGAGACCAAAGATACAGAAATCCAATTAATTGGTGAAAATGATTTGGGCCTTGTTAACGGCAAGGCGTTAATTTCAGTGCTAGCAGGCGGTCGCGAACTCACGCTAGATTGCCGGTATACCTGTCTTTGGAAACATACCGATAGCGGCTGGCAATTTCTTGCTTGGCATAACACACCTTTGCCGAAGTAAAGCCACAGTCGAGCCGTAGATTTTCCGGTCGCAGCCAGCTGCCTTTTAATGTCGTATCACAACTGGTATTTACTGTTTTCTCAGGGGATAAAAGGCGTAACTGTCTATCAATATGACGTCATGGGGATTTAGATGACGGTAATGTCGTCTACATGCTAGCTACTGGTCATGGGTGAAGAAGGAAACTATGAACGAAAAAAATGAGATTGCAGGTTATGACATTCAAGCTGTTGAAAGCTGGATATCAGAAAACACCCAGGGTCTCACTGGACCTTTCAGCTGGACTCGCCTTGAAGGGGGTCACAGTAATCTCACCTATGCATTGCTAGATGCGCACGGGCAGCAAGCAGTTGTCAGAAGGCCACCCCTCGGTGAACTGCTACCAAAGGCTCACGATATGGGGCGTGAGTTTTCGATTATTAGCGGTTTAGGCGGAACTAAAGTTCCAGTCCCGATTGCATATGGATACTGTCAGGATTCGACTGTTACAGGTGCCCATTTTTATGTTATGAGTCAGGTTGAAGGTCGAGCCCTTTTTGAATCAGAAGATGCGGAAGAATATCTAACAGTCGAAGCGCGTGGTCGGGTAGGGGATTCCTTCATGGATGTTCTAGCGGAGTTGCATTCAATCGACCCGGATGAAGTTGGTTTAGGTGACCTCGGGAAAAAAGAGGACTACGTCGGAAGGCAAATAAAAACCTGGTACCGAAGCTGGCTCGCTTCAGCAGAAGGGGCTAAATATGATGATCCAATACTCCATGAACTCCATGGCTACCTTAGCAATCGAAAACCTGAACAGGGGCCAGCTCGAGTTGTGCACGGAGACTATGGTTTGCATAATTGCTTGGTTGACAAAAATGGAAACTTGACCGCGGTTTTAGATTGGGAAATCTCAACTCTGGGCGACCCCATGGCAGATTTTGCTTATGCACTCAATACATGGACTGAGCCAGACGATGTTTTGGTTAATCGCGAGAACGCTGCGACTAATGCAGAGGGCTTCTGCGAAAGAACTAGGCTCATAGAACGCTACGAGTCTAAAACTAACTGTGATCTAAGCGATCTTCCGTATTATCTAAGTTTTAATCACTTTAAGACGGCGTGCATTATCCACGGTGTCTATTCCCGTTATATGCAAGGACAAAAACCAACAGATGGAGTTGACCTTGATTACTATCGAGAACGGATAGGAGTAAGCATCACTATGAGTCAAGAGGCTGCTGAGCTCCTTGCCTAAGCACAGAGAAGTAGTGAATGAAAACTGATTGGAACCCTCTGCTCCGAGATGAGTTTGATAAAAAATATTGGTCCGAACTCCAAAATTTTGTTGCTAGCCAACGCGCTAAAACCCTGATCTATCCCAGAGAAAAAGATGTATTTCAGGCTCTACATTTGACTCCCTATAGCGAAGTCAGAGTGCTAATTCTCGGGCAAGATCCATATCACGGCGTGGGGCAAGCAAATGGACTCTCTTTTTCGGTCAATGAAGGAATTAAAATTCCTCCGTCGCTAGCAAATATTTATAAGGAGATGAAGACAGATCTAGGACTTTCCCCTCCTAATCATGGAAACCTGGGAGCTTGGGCTAGGCAGGGAGTACTTTTGCTTAATACGGTTTTGACGGTTGAAGACAGTAAGCCAGGCTCACATCGAAACCATGGGTGGGAAATATTTTCTGACCGCATAATAGACGTCGTCAGCAAAAAAACTAACCCAGTGGTTTTTGTCCTCTGGGGTGCAGCAGCGCAGAAGAAAAAAACGATAATTGACCTTGATAGGCATGTGGTAATTGAGTCCGCACACCCTTCGCCTCTGAGCGCCTACAGAGGATTTTTGGGGAGTCGACCATTTAGTAAAATAAACGAGGCCCTAAGCCGCTTCGGCGTTGAGCAAATCGATTGGTCGATACCGCATCTTTAGATCTTCGTAATGCGCACCTGTGGCGTGTATGTATTGGTGGCGGTGCAAATCCATTCAACTTGTGAAAGATATAGCTTGTGCTCTTGGCTAACGGCATCGATGGTTAATCGTTTCTCGTATATGGCTAGATTTCTCGCCCAAACGCGATTGAGCCATGATGGACGCAGCGTAAGCAGAACGTTGCTGTTTTTGCCGGCGAGCACGCCAGTAATAGTGGGAGTGACGTCATTGTTAACCAGACACTGAAAAGGAATTAATGCAGGGCTTCTGAAGGAAGACTCGTGGGCTTGGAGAGTTAAAACAAAAGAGCGACGACTGCGCATTTGGACTGCGTGCGTTGAGTGCGTCAAAAGGTATTCATCCAGATCTCGAAGACCTTCGTCGGCTTGGGCCACGACAGTAACTGCAGCCAGGTCTAAGAATTCATGAGGCAGGCCTATAGTCACTTCACACATTTTCTGAGCTCTGGCTCTTGGAAGGTCATGGAGGAAATCCTGTACGCCCTCAGACTTAAGTCGGTCAAGTGCTGTAGAAAGCCACCAGCGCCGCCGTTTGTCTGTCTTGAAACAACCTGCCCATTCCTCGATAAAGCCTCCATCAGAAACAGCAGACTCCCATAGATCTAATATCTGAAGGCAGTGCGGAGTCTTGCCTCCCAAGGCTATAAGCGCTTTTTCGGCATCGACTTCAGGATGCGCGCAAAGCAATAATTTTCCCTCACTCCAGACAACCTTATGGTTAGATCCTTCGCATTGGACATCAAAAGATGCTGATGGGATACGTTCGGTCCAATGCATCAGATTTATTTACTTGCTGCTACCACTGAGATTTCTACGAGCCATTCAGGTTTTGCTAGGGAAGCTACAATTACTAGGGTGGAAGCGGCTTTGTGATTATCCAAAGCCGAGTCTCGATGGTTCATCAACATGGTGAGGTTTTGGTCAGGAACTACGTAGGTGGTGACAGAAACAATATCGTTAGGTCTCATTGATGCATTTTTGAGCATTGCGCTAATGTTCTGCCAAATAACCGTTAACTGAGTCTCAAAATCGGCGGGGGTCGAACCGTCTTGAGCTATCGGAACAACTCCGGAGGTATGAAGCCAACGCGACTCTTCCGTAGTCAAAATTGCATGCGCATAGTTGGCTGCCGGGGCAGCTATGTTTTCTGGCCGAATTTCTTTTTTCAAAACCTCACCGCCATGCTCTAATGGTTATTTATTTAAACCAACCCTAACTCTATGCTCGCAGCGAGCGAAGCCCCGAGCTCTACCGCACTGTTTGTATCAGTCTCAGTGATATCGCCAATTACTTGCAGCGGAGGTCTAAATTTGGCCCATTGCAAGCCTGTCACAAGTCGTTCCACAGATTGGACTGCGCCAGTCCCGTCATTGCCGGCCTTAACTATGAGCTGCCACGGCTTTCCGACTGTTTCTTCGAGGCACTCATGCCAAATTTCTTCGAAAAAATGTTTAGTAGCACCAGCCATTGAACCAAAATGCTCCGGGGTAGCGACCACAACGGCATGAGCAGCAATTACATCTGCAGCTACTGTGTCAAAGGGATGTTGCGACAGAACAGTAATCTTTCGAGTTGCTTGCTCCGCAGCCAAGGTAACGCCAGATATGAACGCATCGACTATCTTCTGGACTCCGCCGCTGCGTGATTGGTAGACAACTAGTAGCTTGGAAGTCATACGTTAGTGTTGCCCATAAGCATGAGGAAGGGGGGCAATTGTCGTTATTAAAAGTAGGTACCCACTACGCAATGTTGCTTGATGAACCCGGCTTCGGGAAATTTCCTATTGATTTAGTTCATTTGCGAGTTGACAAGCCGGAAGATTTGAACGGCATCGAAGTTCTCTGGAGTCAAATTTTTACGGCAGAGATGGCGTATTACTCCAAGAACTTAAAACTTATTCAATCTACGGGGGCAGGCCTAGAATTAGTTCAATTTGATCATGTTCCTAGCGGTTGCCAGGTCGCAATAGTGCATGAACACCAGTGGGCGATCGCTGAGTGGGTGATAATGGCAATGGTTTCTTTGAACCGCGGAGTTCTTAAGCTTGACCGAGATGTTCGAGAAGGCAGATGGGAGCATCATCCGATTAATTCCTTCTCTCCTTCAGGGACAGAGTTAAACTCGCAGACCCTTGGAATCGTAGGGTTCGGACATATCGGCAGACAGGTGTCAAAATATGCTTCAGCATTGGGAATGACAGTTAAGGCAGCGACGCGTAACCCTCCAAGTCAGGCCGTGGCCTCTGCGTATGGAGCACAGTCCGTTCAAAGCTTAAGCTGTTTAACCCAATTTTTAAGCGATTGTGATCACGTTCTTGTAACAGTTGCTTTAGTTAACGAGACTGAGTCTCTCATTGGTCACGAGGAACTTAATGCTATGCCAGATAATGCTTGTCTGATCAACGTAGCGCGTGGTCCCGTGGTAGACGAAAAGGCGTTATACCAAGCCCTGCATGGTGGTCACATTGCCGGTGCGGCGCTTGACGTGTGGTGGCAGGAGCCGAATAAGCCGGGAGAGCTTCCAATATCTTCTAAGTATGACTTTGGTGCTTTTTCGAATGTCCTCATGTCGCCTCATGCCTCAGCTATGACTAAAGAGGTCATGCAACGCCGGCTTCAGGCTGCGTATGCTAATTTTGACAGAATTAAATTAGGTGAGCCGGTCGAAGGTGTTGTTTAAGGAATCGCTCAAAAGCATAAAATTATCTCAGCGTTGCTAATGCTGGACCAGAACTGGCTGCCGTAAAAATTTAAGACTGGAAGAGATGAACTTAGAGAGCAGAGTACCATTTCTAAAATCGCTTGATAGCAACAGTGTGGTTTTCGCTCCGCTTGCATTAGACCCACTGGCAGCTTTGTTAGCCGAGAAGGCTGGTTTTCAGGCCGCTTACTTAAGCGGTGGAGCGTTGGGCTTTCAATACGCGGTCTCAGAAGCCTTGCTAACACTTACTGAAATTGTGGACGTTGCTCGTCGTATAACGGCTAGGTGTAGTCTCCCGTTAATAGTCGATGGTGGAGTAGGATTTGGCGACCCGGTGCATGTGCAACGAGCGGTATGGGAACTGGAATCAGCGGGAGCCGTGGCATTAGAGCTAGAGGACCAGGTTGCTCCGAAGCGGGTTCACCACCACGTAGGAGTTGAGCATCTTGTAAATGCTGAAGCTATGTGTGAGAAAGTATCGGCGGCAGTAGAAGCTCGTACAGATAATAATTTTTTGATTATTGCTCGTACTGGTGCGAACGATAATGAAAGTCTGAATAGCGCTATCGACCGCTTAAATAAATACGTTGATGCAGGTGCCGACTTAGTGATGGCGTTTGGGGGGAACAGTGACCTCAAAGCCATTAGTTCCTCGGTGGGTGCCCCGCTGTCAACAATAGCGAGTATGAATCGGCAATCATCCGATAGATGGCAGGATGTTGGCTGTTCTATGGTCATTGATGCGTTTACGTCACAAGCGATCATGATTTCGGAAGTTAAGAAATCCTACGAGCGCTTCCGTAATGGCGAAGATTCAGGAGCTAAAGTTGACGGTGAGGCGTTACATCGTGAACTAGTCGAATTTTGCGGGCTAAATTCGTTACTCGATCTAGAAGCTCGAACCACAGAAAAAAAAGTATTGTGAAACGAATGGATCGATAGTGGAGGCGTTACCCCTAGACGACATTACGGTGTTAGACCTTTCGATCGCTAGAGCTGGACCTACGGCCGTCCGTCAACTTGCCGATTGGGGAGCTAATGTTGTTCGAATCGAATCACCAGGTGGGGGGTTCGAAGCAGGTGGACAAAGTTCTCCTGACTATTTGAACTTACATCGCAACAAACGATCAATTTGCATCAATTTAAAAAATGCGAACGGCAAAAATCTTTTTCATGCGATGGTATCTCAGTCCGATGTCGTTATCGAAAATATGCGTACGCCTGTGAAACACAAACTAGGATTCGACTATAAGACGCTGAAAGAAATTAACCCTAAAATAATTTTGGGATCGATTTCCGGATTTGGTCAAACAGGTCCTTACGCAGAGCGCGGTGGTGTGGATCAAATCGCACAAGGCATGTCTGGAATGATGAGGGTAACTGGCTTACCAGAACACGGACCCGTTCGTGCTGGCGTGGCGATCAGCGATGTGACCGCAGGCTTACAACTCGCGATCGGTATTATGGTGGCCCTCCATGAACGCCAGAAAACAGGTTTTGGCCGGTGGGTTCATACATCCTTACTCGAATCAATGATCGGGATGTTAGATTTTCAAGCGGCTCGGTGGACAGTCGATGGCGATGACCCACCTCAGTCGGGAAATGACCATCCGACGCTAGGGCCCATGGGGATGTATCGTACGCTCGATGGTCATATCAACTTAGCTGCTTCCGGAGGGCGGCTCTGGGAAGCATTCTGTGGAGAATTGGAATCGACAGAGTGGCTAACAGATGTCAGATTCGCTTCTGCTAGAGCAAGGAAAGCTAATAGATCTGAACTGAATAGGCTTATTGAGGAACGATTAAAGATGGACACATCATTTAACTGGGTGACGCGATTAAATTCGGTTGGTGTCCCATGTGGACCAGTGAATGGTGTGTCAGATGCCTTCGCTGACCCACAGGTAGAGCATCTCGGGATGGCCGTTGAGACAGAACATCCTGATGCGGGTCAGATACACATTATTAGAAATGCAACCAATATTGATGGTTTGTCAAATGATATAAGGCGTCCTAGCCCAAGGAAAGGTGAACATGCCCATGAAATTTTGTCCTCTTTCGGATTTGATGAGCAAGGGATAAGCGAACTCTACGAGAATGGGGCCGTGCACAAAAATGAGAGTTGCTAGTCAAACCGGTATTCCCTTTTAGTCTGCTGGCAAAGAGTTAAATGAGCCATTTTCGCTGTGATTTCCTGAAGGGAAGCAGTCAGAAAAAGCCATCTGAGCATTTTAACACAACGATAGTTAGCGAAGGCCAAGTTCCTTGATGGCTTAGGCTCTCGCTTGACGTGATGAGAAATAGAATAGACGGGTGTTGCTAACCTAGAGACTGAGGTGGACCATGGATTCTGAGCTAGTCAAGTTACTAAACGAACGAGAATGCGAACGTTTAATATCGACCTATTGCCACTTGGTTGATTTCGGAAACGCTCCGGATATCGCGAACCTGTTTACTTCCGATGGCCTCTGGCTCGGTCTGAATGTGAAGATGAATGGTCAAGCGGACATACGAGCACATTTTGAACAAAGACAATCTGTTGAGCGTCGCCAGTCGAGACATTTATGTACAAACATCGTTATTGATATGGGAATTGATACGGCTTCTTCTGTCTGCTACTTGGTTAATTTCCGACATGATTCAAGTACAGGTAGAGCTGAGTCGCCAGCGCCCGCTGGATTACCTAAGTATGTCGGCGAATATCATGACACGTTTGAAAAAACGTCTGAAGGTTGGCGTTTCGCGGTCCGCCGTTTCGAAATCTCTTTCCTGCGACCGGCGAGGGTTAGTTAGAGGCCTGCAAGCACAAATGGCTGGGTCAAAGTAAGCAATGATTGTTGAGGTTGTCCGTGACCCAGCCAAAGTGATTTGCAGATAATCTGACTATTGAGCTGCAGATGCAAAGCCCTTCGTCAGATCTTCAATTATGTCATCAATATGTTCGATGCCGACAGACAACCGAATAAGAGACGGGTTGACTCCTGTTTGGGCCTGTTCCTCTTCGCTAAGTTGGCTATGAGTAGTCGAAGCCGGGTGTATCACTAAGCTTCGAACATCTCCAATGTTGGCGACATGACTATGAAGCGCTAACCCCTCAACAAACTTCTTCCCCGCTTCAATACCGCCTTTTATGTTGAAGGCAGGTATCGCTCCGAATCCTTTTCCGTTCGTTAATTCTCGGGCCCTTGTATGCCACGGACTGCTTGTGAGACCCGCATATGAGACAGATTCTACTTGGCTGTGTTCTTCTAAGAAATTTGCTACTTGTTGTGCATTGCTGCAATGTCGTTCCATCCGCAAACTTAAGGTCTCTAAACCTTGTAGAAAGAGGAACGAGTTAAATGGCGTGGTAGCAGCTCCGAGGTCGCGCAGCATCTGAACTCTTGCCTTGATGATGTATGAACCATGCCCAAGTGCAGGCCAGTAGGCGAGACCGCCGTAGCTAGGATCAGGCTCAGTCATAGTTGGAAATTTACCGCTAGCTCCCCAGTCGAAACTTCCGCCATCGATTATAAGGCCGCCGATTGAAGTTCCATGACCGCCAATATATTTCGTAGCGGAGTGCACAACGATATCTGCACCATGCTTAATAGGATTGACTAAGTAGGGGGTAGCTGCGGTGTTATCAACCATTAACGGTACGTTATTACGGTGAGCTACTTCGCTAACTCCTTGAATGTCAAGCCAATTATTTCGGGGGTTTGGATTGACTTCTCCATAGAAGAGCTTCGTGTTGTCTTGAACAGCGGCTTGCCATTGATCCAGATCATCGGGGTCATCAACAAATGTAACGGTGATGCCAAATTTAGGGAGAGTGTAATGGAAAAGGTTGTAGGTACCGCCGTATAACGATGACCCAGACACTAAATGATCACCAGTTTCAAGAATCGTTAAGATTCCCAATAACTCGGCCGCTTGACCCGAAGAGACGGCTAATGCTCCCGGAAGCCCGACTGCGGTCTCAGTAGCTCCTTCTAGTGCAGCGATTCTAGCTTCGAAAACGCCTTGAGTTGGATTCATTATTCGCGAATAAATGTTGCCAATTTCGGATAATGAAAATAAGTTTGCTGCATGATCGGCGCTATTAAAAGTGAATGAAGTCGTCTGGTATATAGGGACGGCTCGAGCGTTCGTAGCTTCATCTGGCGAGTGGCCAGCATGAATTTGTTGTGTTTCGAATTGCCAATTAGTCATTTTACTCCCAATGGTAAATTTTTGGAAGGAAGGAACCCGAATCATCCTCGATGGCCAGCCGTTGGCTACGGTGGTCCCTCGGACAATTACTTGTGCTTTCGCACCACATCCCCACAAATGTGGGAAGCACCTTGGGTGTCCGTCCTAGGTTGCCGGGTTCATTAATATGAACCACTCTGAATGTTGGTAAGGAGTTAACCATCATGTTGAAGAAAAGACAACTCAGACTTTTAAAAGTTGATTGACTAAGTCGAGAACAGTGATGAGAGATGGACACGCGCTCGAAGGTTAATTTTGCGTAGAAGCACTCTCAGAAACCTGAGTCCTTGTCAACAACACCTTCAACGGAGCGTCCTTCTCTCAGAGCCACGAGGTTACGACAAAAGCGTTCCATATTTCGGCGCCCTCTATGCTGGCTTGCTCCAGCTGTGTGTGGGGTCATAACACAATTATCTAGATTCCATAGCTCGCTGGAAGCCGGTAGTGGCTCTTCCGGCGCAACATCAAGAGCAGCGCCCCCGATATCGTTGTTTTTTAGAGCACGAACTAAAGCGGGACCATCGATAATTTCCCCACGAGTCACATTAAGCAAAATCGCCGTTGACTTCATCTTGTCGAAAAATTCATCATTGCAAATTCCGCTTGTCTCATCGGTAAGCGGTAGGCCAACTGCGAGTACATCGCTCTGCGCAACCAGGTCGTCGAAAGCATCCATTGATTCCACTTTCTCGACGCCATCACTTGGCTCAATGGGATTAGTGTCGATAGCCCTAACTCTCATGCCAAAAGCAACAGCCCGTCGAGCTAGATGTCGGCCTGTTCCACCAAAGCCGATTATTCCCATGGTGAGCCCTTCGAGTTCGATCTCTGAGAATCGCATTCGCTCGCGATTCTCCATGGACCAGCCGTCGGCACCGAGTTGAATCGCCATTTTAATGCGCCGTGTAAGGGCGAGTAGCAGGCCAAATGCTGTATCAGCTAAGTGGCCACCGACTAGACCTTTTTCGCTAGTTAGGACTACATCGCTATTAACGAATTCTTCGTACATGAACATGTCAATGCCAGAGGCAGTTGCGTGCACCCATCGAAGCTTTACCGCCTTCTCAAATAGCCACTTGGGTGTAATGCCGAGAATAACATCAGCGTCTGCAATAAACGGTAACGCCTCCTTAGGGCCGTCTACTACAGTAACTGAGGCTCCTGAACCTGCTGCAGTCAAAATCATTTGGCGATCCGTTTCTGAAACTTCAGGCAACGTCAAAGTTTTGGTAACTAAAATATTTAGTGGGTGTTCTGGCGGATTGATAATTGTCACTTATAGCTCATTTCAACTTGTCCAATTCCTGAATATTCTGCTGTCCAGGTCTCTCCGGCGTTAACTGTGTAACGGGTGTAAGCACCTGTAATTATTTTCTGTCCGGGCTCAATGGCAAGTCCAAATCGATCAAGAGTCGCTGCCAATCGAGCGATTGACAAGAATGGATTATCTACCTCTTGGTGATGTGTGCACTGAAATACTTCTTCGTTGTTTAGTCGCTGGACAATTTGTGTAGTGTCGATATCTTTTATCTTGTCGATAGGAGTTCCGGTTCCTTCTACTATGGCCCAATTCGTCAGATTGTCAGCTACCAACATTGCAATGTTTCCACCGACCACAGCTCGTTTTTCATTAAGTTCGTATCCCGCAGCTACGGTCGTAATTTTTGATGGAATGGATTCTGGCTCCACGTCACTACCAGCGATGCGTTCGCCTATTGTGAAACACATTTCTGGCTCGATAGTGGCTCCGTTGACAGAGTTAGCCGGAAGGGTTGAACCATTGGGAATGATACGCATTAAATGGCCGAACGGTCGGTCATCTATTCCGACTGATTTACGCGCTCGATCAGAGGTGAGCCCTACCTTCCAACCGATTTGCAGACCGCCAGCTTCTAGTCGCCGTTTCCGTATTTCGACCTGTATAGCCAGACCATCTTCAAAACTAAGATTCTCAAACGCTTCACTCGGGAGATCTGCATTTTCTTCGTAGTAACTCCATAGAGCTTCCACTGCAATTTTTTGACTTTTTGTAAGAGGATTCACTTAGAGCAGATTAGCTTTATTCTGACCGTCCATGCACAGCCTTATGCTCTCGAATGGCTTTTAGAATACCGCGTCCTGCAGCTTCCATCAGTGAAACATTGTCCTTTCGAAGGAGTAGCTGAGCATGTTCAACTGGCTCTAGTAATCCCTGAACTTTTGGAATCACATAACGTGCGAACAAGTCATAACTGCGATTAGTCGCATCAGGTTTTGCCCAATCATGGACGAAACCGACGAGAGTGCCAAACCCTCCGGCTAAGTCATACAGTTTGGCTATCGCCTCCGCTGCCTCATCAGGGCTTCCGATGATTGCTCCTCCGCGGAATATCATTTTCTCAATAAACCCATCAGCTGCTGATTCAGTTATGTATTCACTTCCCGGCCTGGCGAGAGTTTCAACGTTGTAGCTGTTGTGCCAATGCAGCAAACCGTCTCGAACTTCCTCGATAGCCTGCTCACGTGTATCAGCTATATGCCATGGCATCATGACACGCCAATCATTACGCGAAATGATATTCCCATTTTCCTGCGCATAAGTTTCAGCAAAGTTCCACTGAGTCGGAAGGGCTGCTAACCCCTCTTCACTATAACTAGCAACAGAAATTACACCCAGACCATATTTGCCAGCTAATTTCATACCGGATGGGCTAATAGAACTAGCAGTGGCTATTTCTAATTTGCTCTGCAGCGGTTTTACTTGCAAGAAGGCTTCATTTAACTCGAACCAGTCTGATTTGTAGCTGAATGGCTCCTCTTCTTTAAGTAATCTCTGGATTACGCCAATTGCTTCATCTTGACGATCGCGAAGTAGTTCGGTGTCGATGCCGTAAGTTCTTGCGTCCGATGGCAGTGCACCAGGGCCAGTTCCAAGAATAGCTCTGCCTCTGGATAGATGATCTAGTTGTGTCATTCGCCCGGCAACGTTGTAAGGGTGGTGGTACGGAAGCGAAGTCACGCCAGTTGCCAGTTTGATATGATCAGTTCTCTGTGCGGCAGCGGCTAAAAACATGTCGGGGTGACCGATTGTTTCCCAACCACCGCTGTGATGCTCTCCTACCCAAACTTCGTCAAAAAGAAGCTCATCGAACATTTCAATCATTTTTAGATCGCGTTCGAATTGGAGTGTCGGGTGTTCACCTATTGGGTGATGAGGTGCAATGAATGTTCCGAAGCGCATGCGTGTCATAGGGCTAGGTTACTTGATGTGCTCCGGGGCGGTAATGCTTCGTTAAGATCACATTTACCGGCGACGAAGTGAAACTCATTTTGCCCATTATGTTAGCTTCCAGCTAGTGAAAATATAATTCAATAGCGAGGTTATAACACGAGAAAAGTGATGAACCGTTGTTGCGTGTGGTGGTTAGGTAGCTGTTTGTCGACTCACCTCATCTAGAAAAACTTAGGACGTGAAGAACTCCTTCAAACATGATGATTCATCTAAGGGCCGTTCAAGGCTGCTGGTTCAGGTGAGCTAAGTCACCATCTTGCTAATTAGCTGCATGGTGATTCACTGAGTTACGATTGACACATGTTGCATCGGCCAGAGACGTTTTCAGATATCTTGCAATTAGAATCGCATGGTCCAGATACGTTCGTAGGGCTGAGCCCAAAATATTCCTGGGGTCGCATATACGGAGGGCAGGTAGTAGCTCAAGCGTTATGGGCTGCCCTGAAGACAGTAAAAGGAGTATTCGCTCCGCACTCTTTGCACGCTTACTTCATTCGAGGCGGAAGTCTCAACGAACCTGTGCGGTATGAGGTTGACCGGTTACGAGATGGAAGTTCCTTCTGCACGCGTTCGGTTGTTGCTCGACAGAGTGGCGGTGCAATCCTTAACTTATCTTGTTCTTTCCAGGTAATAGAAAAAGACGCTGAAGTTCAAACAGCGCGAATGCCGCTGGCTCCTGAGCCAGAAGAATGTCGCGTGCAGGAAGATGATTCGTGGCCATCGATTATGGAACGGCGACCGTTGAATAGCTACCCGGGAGCCGGTCAATCGATGGGGTGGGTTAGGCTGACTGACAGTTTAGGTGAAGATCCCAGACTGCACGTGTGTGGGCTAGCTTTCACCTCTGATGCTATTCAATTTAATGCTGCCCGTTCTATTCATCCACTGCAGGTAAGTCGCGATGAGTACCGTGAAAAATTTATGGGAGCTTCGCTGGATCATTCAATGTGGTTCCACCGGCCAACACGTTCAGATGTTTGGCATCTTTTCCAGTGGGATTGCCACGGTCTGACAGGCGCTCGTGGAATGACCGTCGGTAATTTGTTCGCTGCTAATGGTGCGCACATAGCGACTATCGCTCAAGAAGTTTTGCTAAGAGAGCGTCGCTAAAAATTATAGAAGGCCTTTGCGGCTTTCATTCCATGAAGCAGTCTTATCAAGACGTGGTTCTCCCGGCAAACCTAAGACGCGTTCACCTAAAATGTTTCTTTGGATCTCGTCGGTGCCCCCTCGAATAGACATAGATGGGGCTGTCATCGTCTCAATGTAACCATGACCATCCGTTAGCATGGCGTTAGGTCCTGCGAGACGATTAGAGCCGTATGCTCTTTCTTTATAAGAGCGAACTGTGCGAAGCTTAGCTCCACTTCCAGCCGCGCCAGGTGTTCCACTAGTTCGCGCTTCATCAGATGCTCGTTGAGATGTGAACTTGCTAGCAATGTCATGGCAATGAACTTCCATCAGACGCTGCCTCGCAACCGGAGTATCTAATACACCGAAAGTTCCTAGGTCTGAAATCCAGTTTGGAACGAAGGAGCCGCGGTTTGTTCCTTCGCCTCCTCCTCTGCTGCCTCCACCGGCCCGTTCATGAGATAACACAGTCATCGCGACACGCCACCCTTCACCTACGTCACCGATCCGTAAAGTATCACTGACACGAGCTTCATCTATAAAAACCTCGCTGAAGTGAGCGTCTTTATTCATCTGCGTCAAGGGCCTAACATCGACACCAGTTGTGTCCATGGGAATAGCAAACATAGTGAGCCCTTTATGTTTGGGCTTAGAAGGATCTGTCCGAGCGAGGCAGATACCCCAATTGGCCCACATAGCTCTACTAGTCCAAGTCTTTTGGCCCGTTAACAACCATTCATCGCCGTCCTTTATCGCTGCCATGCCAACATTAGCTAAATCAGATCCGGCATCAGGCTCTGAAAACATCTGACACCATATTTCTTGGCCCGACGCTATTAGTTGCAGCCAGTTTGATTTCTGATCAACGGTTCCATGCGCAAGTAATGTCGGACCGACCATGCCCAGTCCAATGGCGAATGGATATAAATCTGGGACTATGAACTCTTTCAATACCCGACCAATTAACGCATTTTCGCGACTGTCTGCGTCCCTGCCTCCGAATTGAGACGGCCAAGAAGGGACATGCCAGCCGTACTCAGCGGTCGATTGGAGATAACTTCTTCCATCATCAAGATCGTCTGATCCTGCTCCCATCGTCGTCAGTCTGGTTTCTGGCGTCCTCACATTAAGAAAGCCACTCAACGCTTTACGAACTGACTCTTCGGTTAATGCTGCTTCTGACATGGGTTATTCTCTTGTGAAATTTGGTGAGCGGCGTTCATTCATTGCGTTAACGCCTTCAGTCCAATCAGAGCTGCGTCTTAGGCGGTCTTGCTCTTCTTTCTCTCGGTCCGTTGCAACCTTAATGGCGCCTGGAAGATGCCCTCTCATCGTCATCCTTATCGACTCGACGGCAAGCGGCGCTGACGCAGCTATTTCTGCGGCACGAGAATGGGCAGCGCCTCTTAAAGACTCGAGATCTGCAAGTTCATCTGCAAGCCCGATGGCTACCGCTTCGTTTCCGTTGATTCTGCGACCTGTGTATAGAAGCTCAAGAGCTTTTTGTTGGCCTACCAGGCCAGGCAATGAAACAGTTAAACCAAACCCATGGTGAAAACCTAAGCGAGCAAAATTTGCGGTAAATCTTGCTTCCGGAGCCGCGACTCGAAAATCAGCAAAACATGCTACTCCGAGTCCTCCGCCTACAGCAGCCCCTTGAATGGCGGCGACTACGGGCTTCTGGCAAGAAAAAAGCTCAAATGCTGCATCGTAAAGATGTCGTGCACTCCCATCAGCATTAGTCGCAGTTATCTCACCGCCGCGAGCTCCGTCTTTACCGAACTGAGCACCTGCACAAAAGTTCTTACCTTCTGAGCATAAAACAATAGATCTGCAGGCAGATTCGTTATCAAGGTCTTGAAACGACGTTACTAAAGAATCAATTAAGTCTAAATCGAAAAAGTTGTTTGGTGGCCTCTTTATCTCTGCTGTAGCCACGTAGTCATCGCTAATGGAGACATGTAAATCACCGTAAACACCGAATTCAGTCATGTAAAAGATATTAGAGGTCATATAAGGCTTGTGCCTAGAGCAGCGAGAGCTTTATTACAAAACTCTAGAGCCGCCCGTTATTAATGGGTACAGTCCGTCTGCCCCTTGTGCGACTGCGAGTCGCCCGATCCACTTGCTCCACTCTGCATCTCCTCCGTACTCCTTCCGCCAGGACCAAAGTCGTCGACTGTAATGGTGCAGCGGATATTCCTGAGTCATCCCCATAGCGCCGTGTGCCTGATGACAGGCCTTAGTAGCACGAGATGCAGCTTGATTAGCGATTAGTTTTGCTGATGCTATTTCGAAATCTCCCTTACCTCGAGTAGCTTCGATTCCAGCTGATTCAGCTGCCATTCTGCTAAGAGCAGCATCCTGCGCAGCCCACACAAGGTGTTGCTGAACTGCTTGAAACCGGGCTACTGGGCGGCCAAATTGAACTCGATCGTTAGTATATGAAACAGTTAATTGACTCATTTTTTCGATTGCGCCAGCCATCAATGCGACTCTGCTAAGTGCGCCCCTCAATCTAAAGGACTGGGCATCAATCGACTCTGAAACTTTTGCGTACGAACAAACAACCCCATCGAAACGAACAGAGTCACGCGGCTCTCCCGCCATGTTGGTCATTGGTGTGATGACACAATCGGATGCGTTCACAGACGCAACGTAGTTGTTTCCATCATCCTGAAACAAAATCGCTATTACTTCAGCTGATCTTGCCCATGGGACACGTGTAGCAGAACCCGCAATCGATACTTGGCTACCGTCCACTTTGATCGTTAAATCAGGCCCCAGATCTGGCAAAACTGTGACTATTCCCTCAGGAACCTGTAAACCTGCTTCACTCAACAGCCAACCGCCCAGAATGCCGGTTTCAGCTGCTGGCACTGGAACGGAGTAGTAGCCAACTAATCTTAGGACTTCTAGCGCGTCAAGTAGAGTGCCTCCAGACCCACCGAGGTTCTCATCAATTGAAATCCATGGAAACCCCGTCTCGCTGTAAGCTGCCCAAATTTCGGGTGCTTCACCTACGGTTTCGGCGTTTTGAATTGCTTCGTGACCACAAATTTCGCTAAATAAACGATTCGCTGTTTGTGTAATTAGCTCATCAACAATTAGTTCGGTCATACCGGTAATCCTTGTAATCCCTTAGCAGCAACAGATCTGAGAATCTCAATAGTTCCGCCGCGGATGGTGTTACCCGGAAAAGTAACAATGCATTGTGACAACATTCGCTCAAACAAGGAATGCGAGTCCGGTGAATATTCGAGTTCGATCAACTGCACCAATTTTTCGATGACTTCCTGTTCGAATCGAGTTCCCATTTCTTTCACTAAAGAAGACTCGATGGAGGGGGCTTCTCCGCTATCAATCAGTCGAGCGACTGATAATGAAAGATTACGAATGCCCCAATATCGAGCTACGAGTTCACCAAACAAGTCTTGCACAGCCTGTTCAAGCGGCGTGCCCTTTGCCTCTCGTAACAGTTGTTCGATTGTAGAGAAAGGAGATAACCACCTATCAGGCCCGCCTCGCTCATATGCCATTTCGGTAGTGTTTTGATGCCACCCCATGCCAACATCTCCGACGACGTTTTCGTCGGGAACAAATACGTCATTGAAAGTTACTTCGTTGAAATGGTGACTGCCGTCTAAGAACGGAATCGGACTTATCTCTAGGCCATCTGATTGTAAATCAATTAGTAGCTGTGAAAGCCCAGCGTGTTTGTTGCCATCTTCCATTGAAGAGGTTCTAAGCAGACACACAAACCAATCATTTTCGTGTGCTCCGGAAGTCCATATCTTGGTGCCGTTTATAAGCCAGCCTCCGGTCGCACGTTCAGCTCTGGTGCTAACCGAGGCAAGGTCAGATCCGCTATCAGGTTCGCTCATTCCGATAGAAAAACCTAATTCGCCACGGCAGATAGCAGGTAAAAACCTTTTTCTCTGTTCATCAGTGCCAAATTTAAGAATTACGCTTCCTGTTTGCCTATCAGCAACCCAGTGATGACCGACGGGAGCGCCCCATCGGAGCATCTCTTCAACAACGATGAAACGGTCAACCGCAGTCCGGTCAGAACCGCCCCAAGCTTTAGGCAGAGCCATTCCGACCCAGCCACGTTCGGCCATTTTCATTGAAAATGGTTTGTCCTTGCGCGCAGCCATTCCTAAGCATGGCTCGTGGGTGCCTGGAGCGAGCTCCGTTTTAAGAAACTGGCGGACTTCGGTCTGAAGCGCAAGTTCGCTTGCGGTGAGTTCAGTAGGAGTGAATCGCATCTCAGCCTAATTCCGATCCGACAATAGAAATAAAAGATACGCAAGCACCTGGCCGTCCGCCGAGATTATGTGTCAGCCCGAGTGTTTTGCCTTCCTGAGAAACGGACGTGATTTGCCTTTCTGGAGGTGCCTCCTGTCGGAGTTGCAGCCAGCATTCGAAAAGCATTCTTAGCCCAGAGGCACCAATTGGATGCCCGAAACTTTTTAGCCCACCGTCAGGGTTAACAGGTAAATCGCCATCTAGATCAAATGTTCCAGCCAGTGCTTCTTTCCAGCCGAGCCCAGATTCTGCGAATCCAAGGTCTTCCATTAACACGAGCTCCGTAGGAGTAAAGCAATCGTGTACCTCAGCCATAGCAATCTGGTCTCGTGGGCTCGATATGCCTGCTTGACGGTAAGCCTCCTGCGCTGAAGCGACTACTTCTCTAAACGTTGTATAGTCATACGTCGGATCCAGACCACCGGTCGCAGGACCAGCGACGAAGCTTAGCGCCTTAACATAGAGCGGTTTATCAGTGTATTTGTGTGCGTCTTCAGCGCGAACAATTACCGCCGCTGCCGAGCCATCGGAGACGCCAGAGCAATCAAAGATTCCTAAAGGACCAGCCACTAATTGGGAGTCATTAATAGTTTGCTTAGCTACTTCTTTTTTGAACTGAGCCCGTGGATTAAGCGCACCATTCTTATGATTTTTCCAAGCGATCCGGGTCATGACTTCTTTCATCTGCTCATCACCAACGCCATGTTTGTGAGCGTAAGCAGGGGCAAGAAGGGAGAAATTTGCAGGTGCGGTCGTAGCCGGAGATGTGCCATCGTCCGGAGGGCGATTACCAGTGAGACCGGAATAGCCACTGTCTTTAAGTTTTTCAACGCCTATCGCCATAACCATGTCGTAGGCGCCTGAGGCAACTGCGTAGCATGCGTTGCGAAACGCTTCGGATCCCGTAGCGCACATATTCTCGACACGCGTCACAGGTTTGTAATCAAGTTGTAATGGCTTTGATAGTGTCAAACCGGAAATCCCAGAGCCGCTAGTGCCGAGCCAAAAAGCATCAACTTGATCCTGCTTAATTCCGGCAGATTCGTAGGCAGCAGTTGCAGAGTCAAGAAGCATATCATCAACCCCTTTGTCCCAATGTTCACCGAATGCTGTGCAGCCCATACCTATGATTGCAACTTGGTCTTTTATGCCGTGGGAAGCCATGTGGCCATACTCCAAACTTTGATGTTTGCCTCTACAGATCGTATTCTATGCGCGCAACGAACGCTGCGTTGGTTAACTACCTTCTGATAGTAAAGCTTCTTAGGACAGGAAAACATTGTGAAGGAAACAGGAAAACTTTTTTGGGGCCATAGAGATGTGGTTCGTTCAGACTGGATTGACTACAACGGTCACTTTAACGCTGGCTATTACGCCGTATGTTTTGATGACGCAATTGAAACTTGGATGGACTACGTAGGCTTGGGTGCAACGCATCGAGAAGAATTTTCGGTTACGACGTTCTCAGCGGAGAATCACATTACCTACATACAAGAAGTCGCCGAAGGGTCAAATCTTTCTATCTCCACTCAGCTACTTGGTTTCGATCGTAAAAGAATCCATGCTCTGCAGACTATGTGGAATAGTGACGAAGAGTTTATGGCGGCGACCTGTGAGGTCATGTCATTACATGTTTCTGAAGAAACTCGAAGAGTTTCGGAAATGAGTGAAGCTGTATACAAACGCTTAGCAGAAATTTGGCTGCTACATGGCGACCTCTCAGTACCCCCACAAGTTGGACATCAAATGGGAGTGCCAGCCAAATAAATCAAAGTTGTACCGTAACTTGTAGTGAATTAGTTCTAACTTGTCTAGACCTTGGAGCGTGAATGAAATGACGAATCGACTTGATGGTAAGTGCGCAGTAATTACGGGTGGCGGCAGAGGAATAGGGAAATCAATTGCGTTGGCATTCGCTCAGGAAGGCGCACGTTGTGTTATAACGAGTCGGCGCAAAGAAGATCTAGTAGCGACAGCCGCTGAAGCGCCAGATAGATCATTGATTCCTTTAGTCTGTGACGTTGGAGATAGCAGCTCCGTTGAGGGTATGGCGAAAATTGCCCTCGGAGAGTTAGGAAAAGTCGATATCATAGTCAACAACGCAGGTGTGCATGCCGCCGGTAAATTCGTAGATATCGATCCAGAAGTATACTTGGACTTGTACAACGTGAACGTCGTCGGCACAGTCCGTGTGAGCCAGGCCTTTCTCCCCTCAATGATCGATGTTGGGAGGGGCAATATCGTCAACATAGCATCGACAGCAGGACTGTTCGAGAGTCCTGGCCAGGCTCCTTATAATGCGTCGAAGCATGGCGTAGTTGGTTTAACAAAATGCATGGCATTGGAACTTGCTATGACAGGGGTGACTTGCAACGCGATTTGTCCAGGTTTCGTAGACACACCCATGCTTGAGGGGTTTGCGGAGCTTATGGCCTTAGAAAATGAGGCCCTGCGAAGCGAATTGTCAAAAAAAACACCTATGAAACGAATTCTTCAGCCGGAAGAAATAGCACATTTGGCCCTTTACTTAGCAAGCGATGAATCCGCAGGTATGACTGGTCAGACCATTGCTATTAGCAACGGGATGCGTATGGCTTAGCGACAGTTAACGACAAGTATGTTATCGCAGCGAAATAAGCTGTTAATAAGACGTCGAACGACAAGGTGTTTAAGGAAACTGTCCGGTACTGGTCTGGCGGGTTTTCGTTTCTTGATTCTGACAAAGTGCTTGTCTACATTTTGGGCGACGGAGCAGCCATAACTCCTGAACAATGAAATGTTCTCTCCGGATGAGTTCGCTCAGATTTCGATTACAAGGCCTCTGACTGCATGTTGAGTGAGATTCTTCTGCTTGCTAATCCAGCGGCGGCTAGTCTATTGATCTCACATAGAGCGGAGATTAGTCGAATAGGAAACCGAGACGCCTTTTGGCGTTACGGCGCATCTGCCGGAAAGATTCTGAAACTGCTCTCGACAGGACTAGAAAACGTCTAATGAACTGATTCCTAGCCAATAAATCTGTTACTCAAAGTGCACTATAGGAAATGACATCCATTGGCCGAAGTAAATCTTTCGTAGAAATGTACACAGGTATATTCAGTTATGGAGCCTTACGACGGCTTAGGGATCTAGGCTGTGTAAATGCCTGAATATAGATCAGTAACTTCTACCGGTGGCCGAAATCAAGCAGGGGCTCGAGCCCTTTGGCGAGCAACTGGAATGACAGATGAAGATTTCAAGAAACCAATTATCGCGATATCGAATTCCTTTACTCAATTTGTGCCTGGCCATGTTCATTTGAAAGATCTAGGCCAAATGGTTGCTAGAGAAATAGAGAGAGCTGGCGGTGTTGCCAAAGAGTTCAACACTATTGCAGTAGATGACGGGATAGCGATGGGTCACGACGGCATGCTTTATAGTCTCCCAAGCAGAGACCTCATAGCCGACTCGGTCGAATATATGGTGAACGCTCATTGTGCTGATGCCCTCGTATGTATAAGTAACTGCGACAAAATAACTCCAGGAATGTTAAACGCGGCAATGCGACTGAACATACCTACGGTTTTCGTGTCTGGCGGGCCGATGGAGGCAGGTAAAACAAAATTAGCTGAGAACAAAGTTGACCTGATCAGCGTCATGGTTATGGCTGCTGATGACAGCGTTAGTGATGAAGACGTTACTGAGATGGAAATGGCTGGCTGTCCTACCTGTGGCTCTTGCTCAGGAATGTTCACAGCTAACTCAATGAACTGTTTAACGGAAGCGCTCGGTTTGTCTCTTCCAGGTAATGGCACAGTTGTTGCAACTCACTCTGACCGAAGAGAGCTATTTCTGGAAGCAGGAAGAGTGGCTGTAGATTTATGTCACCGTTATTATCGAGATAACGACGCATCCGTGTTGCCAAGAAACATTGCTACCGTTGAAGCATTTGAAAATGCTATGACCTTAGACATAGCGATGGGTGGGTCTACGAACACCATTCTGCATTTATTAGCTGCAGCGCAAGAAGCAGAAGTTGACTTCACAATGGCCGATATTGATCGGCTATCGAAGAGAGTGCCCAACGTTTGCAAAGTCGCTCCAGCTACTGAATTTTTCCACGTTGAAGATGTCCATAGAGCAGGTGGCGTCATAGGTATCTTGGGCGAATTAGATAGGGGAGGGCTAATCAAAACTGCCGTTTCCACTGTTCACGAAGCAACTCTTGGAGATGCAATTGCCAAGTATGATGTTGCAACAAATTCTGACGAAAAATTACACGAGTTCTTCCGCGCTGGGCCTGCAGGCATACCTACGCAGGAGGCTTTCAGCCAAACTGAAAGATATAAGACGCTCGATCTTGATCGGAAGCAAGGGTGCATCAGATCTGTGGAAAACGCGTACAGTGCCGATGGTGGCTTAGCAGTGCTCTACGGGAACCTCGCTGAAGATGGGTGCGTCGTGAAAACAGCTGGCGTTGATGACGACAATCTGACTTTCAGTGGTCCAGCGCACATTGTTGAAAGTCAAGATGAAGCAGTTGATCATATCCTAAATGACAAGGTCAAAGCTGGGGCGGTAGTAGTCGTAAGATACGAGGGTCCTCGAGGCGGACCTGGAATGCAAGAGATGCTGTATCCGACTTCATACCTCAAGGCTCGAGGTCTTGGTAAAGCGTGCGCTCTTTTAACTGATGGCCGATTCTCGGGTGGTACTTCAGGATTGTCAATCGGTCACGTATCACCAGAAGCTGCTGCGGGCGGCACCATAGGACTCGTCAAAGATGGCGACAACCTCAGGCGAGGATGGCGACGGCGACGGAAGAACTTTCCTAGAGCCTCCAAGTTCCATCCTCCACGCTCCCAGGGAGAACATATCCCATAAGGGTAATCCCTCACTCCGATAAAAAAAGACATAGTAATAGATAATGGAAAGAGACATGATAAGCAATAACATTGAAGATACAGAAAGAAACATAAACGGTATATTTGAAATATCGGAGTGAGGGATTTGCCCTTACGGGATATGATATCCCTGGGTGCATGGAGGATGGGGCTTGGATGCTCTGGGAAAATTCTTCCGTCGCCGTCGCCGCCGTCGCCGCCGCCGCCCACCCGGATT
>CAJQGN010000187.1 GCA_905477545.1 uncultured Acidimicrobiales bacterium
CGATTCTCTTTGGTCGTAACATCGAAGCAAATCTCAAAGCGTGTTCTAGGTCGCTCGCATCTTTGTCGGTCGGAAGAGATTCGATTAAGGGCTTTTTGTAGCTTTGCCGTAACGCTACATTGTCTAACGAATCTAAATCACCGATTACTAAGTCCACCGAGAGGTTAAGGGCTTTTGCATGGTCGAAACCTCGGTCAACCGCGAAAACCAGTGAAGGGATAGGGCAACTAGGAATCACCGGCAGGTGGGGTCCACCATCAACAATCCATATACAGGAGCAGTCCGACGTTCGAAAACTATTTAAGTGCAGATAAGTCAACAGGCATCACATTACTCGCATGATCACGTGAAACACGAATATCCGATTGCTTAGGAGGTAAACGCGCCAACCGCCCACATATTTGGTGTCGAAGGAAGTATCTTCGTACTTGTTGTGCAGTTCTTAAGGCGGTTTATCCGCTTCCCTATTTTACTAGCGATGATCGGAGTCTGTTCGTTCTTGTTTGTGGCGGTTGCTTATGCGATAGGCCCACATTCTGAACGGGCGTTGACAGCGGTTACCGGAGAGCGCCGAGACGTTTCGTTAGACCTTTCCCCCGGTGCTCAACGCACTGAAGTTTATGATTCTATGGGTGAAAAAATGGGCATTCTGCGTTATGACGTAGACCGTGAATTAGTAACTTTAGCAACAATTCCCGTTGAAGCCATAGAGACTTTCTTAGCGGTTGAAGACGACAAATTTTGGCTGCACAACGGAGTTGATCTTCGGGCCACGGTAAGGGCGATGATTTCCAACGTTGCGGCAGGTGGTATCAACCAAGGTGGCTCGACGATCACGCAACAGATAGTCAAACTTCGAGTTGTAGGAAATGAAAGAAGCTTCAACAGAAAAATCCGTGAGGCAGTTCTGGCCTCTCGTCTAGAAGAAGAATTTTCGAAAGAGGAAATTCTCGAGTTCTATTTGAATGAAGTCTATTTCGGTAATGGGGCTTATGGTCTGCAAGCGGCAGCGGAGACATATTTTGGCAAGAGTGCTGACTCCCTAGATGTTGGAGATGCGGCGTTCTTGGCTGGGCTTATTCGTAGTCCAAGTATTTTTGATGGGTTTAAAAATATTGGGATGATGAGCAAACGTAGAAGCATGTCTCTTCAACGAGCAGAGGATGAAGCAATAATAAATTCAGAAGAGAGAGCTGAGTACGAGAAACGAGCTCTTCCAGATCGAAATCGTAGCCCACAAAAAACCAGTGACA
Organism: uncultured Acidimicrobiales bacterium; assembly: GCA_905477545.1. Taxonomy (GTDB): domain Bacteria; phylum Actinomycetota; class Acidimicrobiia; order Acidimicrobiales; family Poriferisodalaceae; genus UBA9040. The sequence goes on from CAJQGN010000187.1 coordinate 1,254, forward strand.
CTTTGAAACGTGATTATTTCCTTGATGAAGTAACAGAAGCACTGCTTAAGCATCCGGCCTTAGGTGAGACTTACCAGGAAAGGTTTGCGAAAGTATATGGAGGTGGTCTTCGCGTTTGGACAACATTCGACACTTCAATCCAGCGGGCTATGGAAGAGGCACGCTCGAACATATTTAGCGCTGGGGGACTTGCTGAAGAAAATTGGTCTTTGGAGCAATTCGAGAAATTAGAAGTTGCAATGGCAGCAGTCGAACCCTCTACGGGCGCTGTGCGCGCTTTTGTTGGCGGCGCGGAGTTCTCCGAATCTCAATTCAACTTAGCGACTCAAGGGGAGAGGCAGCCGGGGTCTTCATTTAAACCGTATGTACTTGCCAGTGCGATTGAGACAGCCGGCTTAGTTCCATATGACACGATCAGCGGGCTTGGTCCTTGTGAGTTTCCAAACCCACCAAATGTTGATTACATCGTAAATAATTTCAACAGGAGTGAGGGCTTAGTCGGTTCATTAGAACAAATGGTTTTGAAGAGCTCAAACTGTGGGTTTGTGCGACTCGGTTTACGCACCGGGCTTGCTGATGTCGCCGAAACAGCCGACCAGATACTTGGCCGTTCCAGTGAAGATAGATTTAAACCATTTATTTCTATTTCGTTGGGAGCGCAAGAAGTTACACCGCTAGAGCAAGCCATTGGTTACTCTGTTTTTGCAAATGACGGGATAAGAATGGAGCCTTACTACATAAGTCGGATCGAAGACCCAAACGGGGAGTTGATTTACTATCATGTGCCGACTGGAAAGCGTGTGTTATCGGAGAGCACAGCGGCCTGGGTGACTTCAGCTCTCAAATCAAATGTTGAAATGGGAACCGGTCGACGATCGCAGCTAGAGAACGGACAGGTCTCCGCAGGGAAGACAGGGACAGCACAGGATTTTAGGGATGCTTGGTTTGTTGGTTATACGCCACAACTGTCAGCCGCCGTATGGATTGGAAACCCTAATGAAATGATGTCAATGGGTAAGTCCGGCACCGGAGGCAAAGTGCCGGCGACTATCTGGAGCTCTTTCATGAGTAAAGCTTTAGAGGACCAGTTATTAGAGACTTTTACGTTGCCTCCGCCGAGACAAAGAACTAGCCAACTAGTTTTTGTTCCTTCTGAAATATGTGAGGTTGACATTGCGTTGGGCTTAGGGCGAGGTGCCATGAAATTTGAACTACCTTGTGGAATGGTTCGTCCAGATCAGCTCTCTGGCAAGTTTATTCCCCACGAAGATGCAGTGTGTCGAGTTACAGAGTTGTGGTCCACCGACGTCTATAAGAACGAATATATTCCATGTGCGCTAGTTAGCAGCAGGAATCCAGTTATTGATCCAGCTTCTCTTCTCGATGATGAGACTTAAGCGCTTGCCTTTTGCGAAATATGCGAAGACTTAAGCTAGGTGAAGATGCAACAAGCATGCTAAAACAATTGATCATGAATAATTGGAGGCAGAGTGGGTGACCTAGCGATACTTGCAGACCTGCAAACTTGCGACACTCGGCTGTCTCAGTTACGTCACCGTTTAGGCAACCTTCCGGAAGTACGAGAACTCGCATCGATTGAAGAAGATATTTTTGATGCAAAAGAAAAACTTACACACCTTGAATCCGAAATAGGCCAAATAAAAAAAGAGCAAAAGCGTTTGGAGCACGAAGTACTTTTGCTTGAGACCAAAGTTGCCAAAAGTAACGATGCTCTGTACGGCGGAAGCTTAACATCTCCTAAAGAAGCTGAAGCGCTGCAGGATGAAATTAAGTCAGTGCAGCGAAGACAGACAATTTTAGAAGACCAAATCATTGAGTTGATGGAGATGGAAGAGCCGATAGCGCTCAGTTTCGCTTCTGAGTCGAGCGCAGTTAAACGACTTGAAGAGCACTGCGAAGAAATCGGTGGGCGCGTTCTCGGAATTCAGTCAGAAATAGAAGCTGAGAAGTCTGAGGTTGAGACAGAGCGCGCCAGGTTAGTCGGCTCGGTTACGGCTGAATTGATTGCCCTCTACGATAAGCAAATAGTAAGGATGGGTGGAAACGTTGGGGTCGCAAGGCTTACGGGTACCACCTGCGGTGCCTGTTACTTGGATCTTTCGGCGCTCGATCTAGACAAAATTCGCTCTGCAGACGAAAATGAAATAACTGAATGTCCCGAATGTGGTGCATTTCTAATTAAGTAGAACTAGGGAAGAGCTGATTTGCTGTTTTGGTTTGCTGGGACCTCATTGTTAGGAATGTGGTTTACTTTCAGAGATCCGGTGATGGACCACCGGTTAATAATCGTGGGAGCATTGCTACCAGATTTAATTGATTCCGTTAAAGGGAAGCAGTGGATAGCGCACACCTTGCTGTTTCCGGTAGGAATATTGTTTATCGTTATGTTGATTACCATCGGCCGCCGAGCTTCGCGCCGCCGATTGTTAGCCTTGCCCATAGGTTTGTTTTGGCACCTTATATTCGATGCGTCCTGGACAAATCCAAATATTTTTTGGTGGCCAGTCGCTGGAGTTAGTTTCGGCGATAGCGGCATACTGTTAGTTGAGGGCAGTCTAGGAAAGATAATTTTATTGGAGCTTTCAGGAGTTTTGAGTCTGATGTGGCTATTTAAGCGTTTCGGTTTGTCTGACGCTCAGCGGAGAAAAAAATTTGTCAGAACCGGTCGAATAGACCGCTCAATTACCGAAGCAAGGATGGATAAGTAAAGATGCTCACAATTGTGCGACACGGACGAACAGCCGCAAACGCAGGTGGGTTGTTGCAAGGTCGTATAGATAACTCATTGGATTCACTTGGTGAGAAACAAGCAACCGAAATAGCTGGTGCCCTTGGCAAAGTGGACGTGGTCGTGTGTTCGCCTCTTTCCCGAGCTATCGAAACAGCGAAACCGTTAGGGATTACTCCGGTTATCGACGAACGGTGGATCGAGCTAGATTATGGTGATTGGGATGGTCAACCGGTGTCTAGTATCAGCCCAGAAACCTGGGCTCAATGGCGATCTGATGCCACGTTCACGCCACCTGGCGGTGAGTCTCTACTGTCGTTGAACAGACGTGTGCGTAGCGCATGTGATGACTTGCAATCCCTAGCAGAGAGTCAGCATGTAGCAGTGTTTACTCACGTATCGCCGATTAAATCTGCAATTTCATGGGCGTTGTCCTGTGAGGTAGAAATTTCCTGGAATCTACGCGTATCACAAGCGCAAATAAGTCGAATTCTTCTGCGGAACTCTCAGCAAACTCTGCTCTCATTTAACGAAGTTGCTCACCTGACGCAGTAGTAGCGAATCAAAGGTTGCTGCACTTCAGATTGACACAAACCGCTTATGTTCCGCTGATTGAACACGACCGTCCTGAATCATGCGGTTTAAGTGTTGTTCTGCGCACCTTCTTTCTACAGAGTCAGCGAAAGCTAGCTCTACGTGAGGCCGATAAACGAAGCGATGAGCTACACAGTCGTCTAAAGTGCGAGGTTTTTTTAAGAAATCAAGCATTTTTTCTTCTCTATCATTAATCACTTTCTCGAAATTATCCAACTGATTTATAAAGTCCGCTCGCCCGGTTATTACCCATTTGTGGTGAAAAGTAACAAAGTTTTCTGCATCGATGTTGCGACACAGTTCCAGCGACTTTTCGAAATCGATTAGGGAAGACCACGCATCGCCGTAGTACGGGCCGAATCCAGTTAGCTCAATATCTCCGAGGTACACAGTTTTTGCTTCCGGTACCAAAAAAATAGAATGGCCTCTTGTGTGGCCCGGTGTGTGAATGACCTCAATAGTGACGTCGCCTAAATCAAACGTGTCTCCACCTGTGAAAGTTTTAACATCAGGTCGTGGTGCGTAATAAAAATCTTCGACCACTTCTGCTCGAAAGTTGGCCTCGATTTCAGCAGGCATTCCGTAAATTTCCATCAAACCGTCTAAGGAATGGAGGCCCTGAGCATCGAGCGCATGGCAGTAAACGGGTGTGTCAGGCAATCGAGTGAGCCCCGGAATGTGGTCTTCGTGCACGTGGGAAAGAAGTACCTTGTCAACATCTACCGGACATCCTCTTTCAGCAATGGTCAAAGATGGATCAACTAGAATAGTGTCGCGTGTTCCTTTGATTAAGACAGAGTTGCCGTGAGGATACTTGCCCCTCTCGATACCAGTTAGAACTGTTAGCGGGCCAATGTCGATTGCTTCTGGCCATGGGAAACGTGACACATCTATAGATAGTAGCGAGTTGGTAAAGGAGGTGCTTCACTCCTGGAATCTTTAGGGCGGTGAGTCGGCCTGTAGGCGGGATTCTGTCCAGCAGCTTGAAGCCGCATGAGTGACCATCCATCTAAGCGGCCTACCCGAGATCATCAGACGGGCCGCCTGATCTCTGCATGGCCTTGCTCCGAGTGGGGTTTACAAGCCATTTGAGTCACCTCAAATGCTGGTGCGCTCTTACCGCACCTTTTCACCTTTGCCTGTGATCGACGAGCGACCCATCGGCGGTTTATTTTCTGTTGCACTTTCCGTCGCCTCGCGGCGCCTGTTTGTATCTCAGCACTCTGCCCTATGGAGTCCCGACCTTCCTCGAATCAAAAATCTGACTCGCGGTCACTCAGCCAACTCACCGCACTATCAATCTAGGCCGAAAATAGATCGGCGGGACCGAGAAGTGTCATTTCGACTCAAACTATTTTCGTGTTATTTAACTAGCGAACGACGAGCTATAGCAAATTTTCCTCCTATGACTCCGCCTAAACTGGCGAGGGAAATAGTCAACAAAATCGTAAAAAATAGTGAGAGCCAAGAGACATCTGCGGCATCCCTTGCCAGTCTAATTAGCTGAACTACGAAGCTGAGCGGGATGATGGGGGCTGCTGTCAAGGTGCCATGCACAATATGGTTTCGTGGCGAGTAGAGAGCTGCTGCATACCCTCCGGCTAGGATTCCGATAGATAATGCAATAGTGATAGCAACCGAGAACGAACTATCGGGATCTATCATGTTACCAACAATTAGCCCGAAAATTAAAACTACTGAGAGTGATACATACACTCCCTTAAGCCACGCTGAGTAGCTAATATTGTACTTTGCAAATCTGAACTCAGATTTCATGGAACCTGGCCTCATGGGTTTATTTAATTAAACGTTCATTTAGTCTGGACAACTGCCCTAACTTTCAGGAAGACTTCTTTTGTGATGTCCACTCTTGACTCAAATTATAAAGAACTTCCACGGTCCGATGATAGAAGCAAAGCGGGAAAGATAGTTGAGATCGGCCAAGCAATCTGTCCCGACGTGAATGATTGGCAAAAGCGTGCTGCCTGCCTAGGAGTTGCTACGGAAGTGTTCTTCCCGAGTGATGATGAAACCGCAGAAGACGCGAAGTTGATATGTTTCGGATGCCCGGTGGAGCGACAGTGCCTTGAACACGCTATCCATGCACGAGAAGAAGAAGGTGTTTGGGGCGGGGCTACGGGGGCCGAGAGAAGAAGTTTGATTCGGCGTAGACGCCGTGCGAAGACCAAACAACGCAAGCTTCGTAGTGTGTTATCGAATTGAGGTGCCCAAAGTTACTAGAAAGTGCCGACTAAATTAAGTTGGTAGGTTCTAATTGTGGCTAAGGTCAATGGCGTGTCGAATGGAACTGAGGAGCCGATCGTACTTTCAGAGTTCGGAGGGTGGCCTTCAATACTGCGAGATTTAGTAAGCGGTGTAGATTTATCTGTCACATCTGCCCGAGCATCTTTGAGCTCGATCCTTCGCGGTGAAGCCACAGATGCTCAGGTTGCAGGATTTATAATTGCGATAGGTATGAAAGGGGGGTCGGTTCCGGAACTTACTGGCATGGTCGAAGCAATGATGGAAGCCGCAGCACCGCTAGACCTGCCCGCTGGGGCTATCGATATTGTTGGAAGTGGCGGAGCTCCGGCGAGATCAAAGAATGCTTTAAACGTGTCGACTATTTCCTGCTTTGTAGCGGCTGCAGCGGGCGCTGCTGTGTGTAAGCACGGCTCAGTAGCTGCTTCGTCTAGCAGCGGCTCTTTCGATTTGCTCGGAGAGCTCGGGATTAATATTGAGGCAAATGGAGGAGAAGTTGCTCAATGTATGGCCCAGACGGGTATTGGATTCGCTTTTGCAAAAGCCTTTCACCCTGCGATGAGGCATGTCGGACCAGTTAGATCCGAGCTCGGCGTGCCAACTACCTTTAATTTTTTGGGCCCGTTGTCTCACCCTGGGGGCGTGAAACGACAAGTTGTAGGGGTTAGTGACCCGGCGATGGCACCACGTGTCGCAGCTGTGCTGGCCGCTCGAAATAGCCAGCATGCGCTTGTGGTGCATGGAGCGGACCGATTGGATGAAATCACGACGACTGATTTCACGCGAATCTACGAAGTGCGAGAAGGTCGACTCATCAAGGATTACGAGTTTGACCCCAGGTCTGTCGGTATCAAGCTAGTGAACAGAGCAGACCTCGTGGGTGGTGGTCCGTCTGAAAATAGTGACATCATGCAACGATTATTCAGTGGAGAAGACAGAGGTCCTCGTTCTGACATCATTGCCTTAAATGCGGCAGCGGGTTTGATGGTTGCGGGACTAGTAGACAACTTTTCTGATGGTGTAGAATTATCGCGTGAAGTAATGGTGGACGGTTCAGCCAACTCGAAGGTTAAGCAAGTGCAGGCGTTTATGGCAAGTGCCAGGGATTGAGAATTCGATGGTAATTGGAGCGTCACTTCCATTTGGTGTGGGTGATGTGATCACTTTGACTGCTACCGAAGATGAGAGTCGAAAACATCTGGTTGGTGAAACCGGGACGGTCGTCGCTGTCCAGCCCGGTAACAGATATGTAATGGCGGCCGTTAAGTTTGAGTCCAGCGAACGACGCTGGACGATGGTTTACGGCGTGGATGAACTGAAATTAGTTGATCGTTATGGGCATGGGGTGAAATTCCTAGGCCGCAAGTAACTGAGAAGAAGTTCTAACCTCAGAGCTTTTCGAGGCGGCTCTCCGCTCCCATCGTTGGTTCGAAAGACTGCAGGCCTGGAAATTGCGAAGCCAACGGCAGATCGCAGTAAATTATCTTCAAATTAGATGATTGTGAGTTGACCCACCTGCTGATACACCACAGTTCGTCTGCGTCCTCTTTTCTAACAATCTCAGCGGCTCTGTTGGCTTCGCTTGTGAAGCTGTCCTTGAGTTCCGCTTCGTCGAGAGTATTTACTAAAAATCCGTTCTGAATCTCGGCGCGTCCCCATCCCGGTATTTCCACAATGATTCGACCTGCTCTACGTAATGAATCAATTTTTCGTTGTCGTTGCAGTAGGCCGCTTAGGGCTGCCGCTTGGTCACGTACTTTAGACGCTTCTTCGAATCGACGTTCAAGCGCTAATGCACGCATTCTGTTTTGCAGAGGAAGCATCGCTAATTCGGGTTTGCCGGTTAGGGCTTGAAGCGCAGATTCAACAATTGGCTGATAGGTGATTTCTTTAACCGCTCCGGTGCAAGGACAAGAGTCGGATCCTATCTGAATTGAAGTACAGCGAGTATCGGTAGGGTTCGCAGAAATCTTCTTAGTGCATCTCCGAAGTGGAATTGCGCTTTCTATCGCAGAGGCTGCTAACCGAGCTACCCGTCTCGAAGAAATTGGCCCTAAGTAAAAGGCATTATCATCAAGAGTTTGACTTACTACGGTTATTCGTGGAAACCGCTCGTTGGTGGTTAACTTTAAATAAACGTATTTGTTCCAATTGGCCGCTTGTTTATTGAATCGAGGCTGGTGACGATGAATTAAATGGACCTCAAGCACTTCGGCTTTGAGGGGTACTTCGCAAACTGTGAATTCGATGAACTTAGTCTCTTTCAACAATTGTGTAACTTTTTTCCGGCGGTCGCTAGAAAAGTAGGAACGCACTCGAGAACGCAGGTTCGTCGCCTTTCCTACGTACAGGACCTCGCGGTTTGAATTAAGGAACTGATACACACCTGGCTTCCTTGGAAGATGCGCTAACCACCTCTGATCTTCTCCACGTTTTGCTCGAAAAAGCCGCATCACTTGGAGTACTTGGATTAGATGACCTGCTCGAACTGCCGAAACTACACAGGCACCCACAAGCACGCAA
>CAJQGN010000188.1 GCA_905477545.1 uncultured Acidimicrobiales bacterium
GGTCTTATTCGATCGGATTCTGAACGAAGGTTTAATTTTGGAACTTCGCTTAGGCTGACTTCAACACCGCGGCTTAAATTCCCATCTGGTGGTAAATCTTGAGTTTCAAGCCTTACTAAATTATCGTCTTCGTTTGCAACCACATAGTTCACACCACTACCTTCCACGACGGCGTCGACTACTTCATCGGTAGCAATTGGATCATCTGAGTCACTTTCAACAATAGTCGATAAATACAAAAAAAGTTGTCCTGCTCCGCCCTCGATATACTGCTTATAATCCGAACTGGTTATTTCATTATTCGAAATGAAAAGTACAGCGAAGGCTGCTGACAGTATAATCAGAAAACCGAATGCCGCAGATTTGATCGATCTCCAACTAAATTCGTTCTTCCTATCTTTACGATAAGGCTCATTTTGTATTTTCGATTCTACTGATTCTTGACTCTCTTCGCCTATTGGCTCCATCTTATAGAGATTAGCTGTTTCAGAATTATCCTTGATAGGAATCACCAGACCATTACTACTTACAGCGTTACCAGGAGGAGTATTAACAGGGAACTCTCCTAAACTTATGGAGCTAGCAATCTCTGGTGCTGAGCCACTGATTTCTTCTTCCTTCTGCTCATCGGCAGACTGAAGCTCGCGGACCAATTTTCTTGCCTCATTTATTGCGCCAGTCTCCGCCTCCTGCTCGAGAAACGCATTAATTGCTGATGAGTCAGGAACTTCAAAGTGCCAAACAGGAATTTTGACGCGATTTGACCATCGCTGAAATTCCCGCAGGTTTGTTAGGGATGATGAGCAGCTAACCAGCACACTGGAACCAGCCTCTTCAAATTGTGACACAAGAGTATGCGCTAGCTTCAAAATTCCGAAATCTTCAGAACTGCTCAAGTCTAGTATCCAAACTTCATTCAAACGGCCGGCTGCACTTTTTTCATCAGAAAGCTTGTTTTTTACAAAGGCTTGATTGAGGGCAGCAACCATCCAATCTCTGTCTTTTTTACAGCGATTAACTAAAATGTGGGGCGACAGGGTTAGCAACCTAGCCAAAATTTGCTTTACGTAATGGTCTCTTAAAGACCTGTGTTGAGCTTCAACAATTACAACATCCCCTGAATTTTTCAGGGCTCTAGCCGCATTATCGATATATCCCGCGTCAACCTCACTGAAAGAAGACGAAGCCTCTCTGCGATTGAAGTTAGGCGCTATATACTTGTCCATTATGATCTCCGTTGGGTTTTGCTGCTATCAGAAGTGACTTGTCCACTCTCATCGAACCTCAGCTCACGAGGAACTTTTGGTCTAGGTTTCTGGGGCTTCACTACGTCACGACCTATTTGCCTTAGGTTGTAAACGTAGGCAATTACTTGGGCAACCGCCATATACAGCGCTGCGGGTATTGATCCACCAATTTCCGTGGTGAAATAAATTGCTCTCGCTAACACCGGCGCCTCAAAAATATGAACGTCATTCTCTGATGCCAGTTCACGAATCTTAGCGGCGATAAATCCCTTACCCTTCGCAACTACTCTTGGCGCATCCTGAGAACTTTGATTGTACGAAAGAGCTATCGCGAAGTGTTCTGGGTTGGTTATAACCACATCGGCTTTAGGCACATCCTGCAACATTCTCTGCTCAGCCATCTCTCGCTGTTTTTGCTTAATTCTCTGGCGGACTTCAGGCTGCCCCTCAATGTCTTTCATTTCATCCTTTATTTCCTGTTTAGTCATTCTTAGCTTCTTAAAGAAATCGAAGCGCTGATACGGAACGTCAATGGCTGCTATGACCAGCAAAGCAAGGCTTGTTAGCAGCGCTCCGGCGATAACAGTAGAAAGCCCCCCTTCGATAGCCAAACCCAAATGACTCCTCGAGAGTTGCATTACCGAATCAAAATTAAAATAAATGTATAGACCGCCAAAGAGTGCGACCAATAAGAATTTCATCAGAGATTTAAATAACTCTACGATAGCTCGCAATCCAAATATTCTGGCGAGCCCACTGATTGGATTAATTTTCGAAGCCTTCGGCGCAACTGCCTTCCATGAGAAGATAAATCCATCTAGAGCCACCGCCCCCAATATTGCAAAAGCAACGGCTGCAACAAGCGCTGGAACAAGTAACACTCCTACCTCGGATACCTGGCTCACCAGGCTCACGATCATTTGATTGGTTTCAAAAGCTTGGTGTCGCTCAAAAATGAAGCTATTAGCAAAAATATCTACAAAAGCTGGACCAACGACGCTCGCAGCGAAATAAAGCGTTGCTATGAATCCAATCGTTACAATTGCTGTCGTTAAATCCTGGGAGCGAAGAACCTGACCATCCTCACGTGCTTTTTCAAGTTTTCGTGCTGTCGGTTCTTCTGTTTTATCTTCTTGGGGAGTATCTTCAGCCATCTCAACTCCCTCCTATCACTTGGTTCATACGGCTGAACCCAACAAACCAGAGATTTTCGACTTGTTCGAACCATATGCTCATAGTAAGCAACAACATCACTAGCCCAACTGGGATCAAAGCAGGAAAACCGATAGCAAAGACATTTAAACTAGGAGCAGCCCTAGAGACCAGGCCTAACAAGGCATTAATCAGCAGCAAACCAATCATGATCGGAAAAGCTATCACCACAGCTCCAACGAAAATCTCAGAGGACCATGCGAGGAGAGATAAGATCATTTCCGTGCTGAATCTGCCGGAGGCAATTGGTAGCAATTCGAAACTGGAGTAAAGAACTGAAATCATAATGAGATGGCCGCCCAGAGAGAGAAACAACAACGTACCTATAATCAAAAAGAATTGAGATAGAGAGGGCACATTACCGAGGTTGGGGTCAATCATATTTGCCATACTCAAACCCATGCTAGCTGCAATGGCCTGGCCTGCAACAACCAACGCAGCAATCACAATCTGTAACGTCAAACCCATTATTCCCCCTACTAGGACCTCATGAAATATTCCAATCACTGCTGCCATGCTAAATGGATCTAGATCGGGCACATCGACCAGCGGGTAAATCACCCAAGTGAGAAGAAAAATAATGGAAACCCGTATTCTCAAATTTACTGCGGCCAAGGAAAAAAATGGGGCCGCCAACAATAGAGCAGAGACTCTTATCAAGGGCCAAAGAAATTGACTTAGCAGTTGAGCAATGTCGGAAAATAGAACTGTCATTGTCAGAATGCCAGCGTCTGAATACGTTCAAACACAGTTTCAAAATAATCAATCATTAAAGCCAGTTGCCATTCTCCGAAGAGAAGCAAAGCCAAAACCATAACCGCCAGTTTCGGGATGAAACTCAAAGTCATTTCTTGTATCGAAGTTGCCGCTTGCAGAATACCGATAAGCAGGCCTGTAGCCAAAGCAGCGCCAAGAACTGGCGCAGCTACTAGAACCATAACCATAATTGCTTCAGCTGCTATATCTAAAACTAATCCAGTATCCATACGTCATCCAAAAGTTGCTACTAAGGAACCTGTTACAAGGCTCCAACCGTCGACTAGAACAAAGAGTAATAATTTGAAAGGCATGGATATCATCATGGGCGAAAGCATCATCATGCCCATAGACATCAAAACGCTCGCTACCACCAAATCAATGATGATAAACGGTATATAAATCAAGAATCCGATTGTGAAAGCGGTTTTTAATTCAGATGTTACGAATGCCGGCAAAAGAACAGATAGAGGTACATCAACCTCTTCTTCAATTGACTCTTGCTCAGCCAATTCCATAAACATCAGCAAGTCTTTTTCACGAACTTGACCAAGCATGAAGTTCTTTATCGGTGGGAGAGCCTGATCCAAGCCCTGTTCAAAAGAAATCTCGTTTGTTTG
>CAJQGN010000189.1 GCA_905477545.1 uncultured Acidimicrobiales bacterium
GTGAAAATGAGCTGGGAACCCGAAATAGAAGAATTACACCAACGAGAGGCATTTGCTGATCAGCTCGGGGGAGTAGAAAAAGTTGAACGTCAACACCACTATGGAAAACTCACCATTAGAGAAAGAATTAGTGCGGTAGCTGACCCATCTTCATTTCATGAAATAGGTAAGATCGCCGGCGTCACTCAATACGACGATGATGGAAATCTCCTATCTTTAACTCCGTCTAATTTTATTTTTGGTTTAGCTCGCATCGATAGCCGACCAGTCATGATCTCAGGAGATGATTTCACTGTCCGAGGCGGCTCTGCGGACGCTACTTTCCCGGAAAAGCGAAACCGAGCAGAAGGCATGGCCTTAGAACTTAAACTCCCACATATTCGACTCGTTGACGGAATGGGTGGAGGCGGCTCGGTAAAAACAATCGAGACAGCTGGTCGGACTTACATTCCCGAACTCCGAGGCTGGGAAACAATAGTCAATCATCTTGCTGTTTCTCCTTCGGTTTCCTTAGCCTTAGGATCAGTCGCTGGAATAGGTGCCGCTCGAGTAGCAACTTCTCACTACTCTGTAATAGTGCGAGAAACAGCGCAGATGATGATCGCTGGTCCTGCATTAGTTGAGCAAGCTCAGCTTGGAGATCACGATAAAGAGGAGCTCGGTCACGCTAACATCCATACCTCAAATGGCGCAATTGATGATGTAGCTGAGACAGAATTAGAAGCTTTTCAGCTAGCCAAAAAATTTCTTTCGTACCTCCCATCGAGCGTCGATGAACTGCCCCCACGAAGCACAATCAATGATGATCCCTCTAGAAGAGACGAGTGGTTAATCACCGCAGTGCCGCGCGAGCCACGCAGGGTATATCAAATGAGAAAGATTGTTGAATCAATTTTTGACCGTGACTCTTTTTTCGAAATTGGTAAGAATTGGGGTAAATCGATAATTACAGGCATGGCTAGACTCAATGGATTTCCGGTTGCAGTTTTTGCTGAAGACCCGTTCCAATATGGTGGTGGGTGGACGGCTGACGGTTGCCGTAAGCTTATACGACTACTAGATATGGCATCCACGTTTCACTTACCGGTGATTCACCTGGAAGATTGTCCAGGTTTTCTTATTGGTAAAGAATCTGAAGAGAATGCAACGATTCGTTATGGATCACAAGCGCTTGCAGCAATTGGCCAGTTAACAACTCCCTTTGCGTGCGTTGTTCTGCGAAAAGCATTTGGTGTAGCCGGCGCTGCGAACAATAAACCAGGTGCTAATAGTTTTCGATACTCGTGGCCATCTGGTGATTGGGGCTCGCTCCCTATAGAAGGAGGCATCGAAGTTGCCTACAAACAAGACCTAGCGGACAGCGATCACCCTGAAGAACTAATAGAAGAGATCCGAGAGCGGTTAAATAAGCTTCGATCTCCGCTAAGATCTGCTGAATTTTTTGAGATCGAGGAAATTATCGATCCTCGAGACACGCGTCACCTCTTATGCGAATGGGCTGAGTTAGCTCAACGGACGCTTGAAACTGGTGCGTCAAAATTTAGTTACCGACCGTAATGAATTGACGCTGTGTCTGAATTGTGCGAGTTTCAAAGCATATTAAATATTTGTTCATGTTGTAGCAACGGTATAACGACGTAAGGAAAACTGTGGACCCGACATATAGCCCCGAGGCCGATACGTATCGACAGAAAATACAAGCTTTTCTTTCAGAACATCTTCCTACCGATTGGAAAGGCATCGGAGCTTTGAGCGGAGATGCTCGGGAAACTTTTGTAGACCAATGGCGGTCTCTTCTAGCCGAAAACAAGCTTTTGGCTGTCTCATGGCCAACAGAATATGGAGGAGCTGGCCTAAGCGAAGTTGAGAGAATCGTCTTGGCCGAGGAGTTTGCAAAGGCAGGGGTTCCTGAGGGGAATGACAATGATGCGTTCTCAATAACTATGGTTGGTAATGCAATTATTCAGTGTGGGTCAGAGGAACAGAAACGACATTTCTTGCCTCGTATCATCAGTGGCGTTGATAAATGGTGTCAAGGGTACAGCGAACCTGATAGTGGTTCAGACCTCGCTAACTTAGGTACCAGAGCCGCTTTGGATGGAGATGAATGGCGTATCAATGGACAAAAAGTTTGGACATCTAGTGGCCACACCGCGAATTGGATTTTCGTTTTGTGCCGTACTGACCCTGAATCACCAAAACATAAAGGAATTAGTTTCATTCTTGTTCCAATGGAACAAGAAGGCGTCGAGATACGTCCAATAATAAATATTAATAAACGGCACGATTTTAATGAAGTTTTTTTTAGCGATGCAAAAGCACCTAAAGAAAATGTTGTTGGTGACGTACACGATGGTTGGCGTGTCGCAAACGTTTTACTTGGCTTCGAAAGAGGCCACGGGGCTACAACAGACGCTATACGATTTCGAGAAGAACTTGATCGGGTATCTTTGATAGCTCAAGACAACGGTGTAGCTGAAGACCCGAATATGCGGCAAGATCTAGCGCGCGCCCACAGTAAGGTTGAAATTATGCGTTGGATGGGACAGCGGGCGGTAACTGAAGCCTTAGCAGGAAATCCCCCCGGTCCAGAATCGTCGCTTCATAAGTTGATATGGAGCGAGTATCACAATTGGTTTACCGAAAAAACCATGCATATTCTCGGAGCAGAGGCGATGGCTCCATCAGGACACGGTGCAGTGAATGGGATAGGCACCGATGCAATTGGAGCGCAATTCTCCTCAAAGAGTTGGGTTCAAACGATGCTTGGCGCTCGCCCTGGAACTATTTACGCAGGTACTTCGGAAGTACAACGAAACATCGTAGGGGATCGCGTGTTAGGGCTACCGAGGGAACCGCGAGCCGATAGTGGACCATGGAATGAAATTGGTAAAAAATAACATTAGAGGGAGTTGGTTACTATGACATTTGACCTTAAAGGTAAAACTGCGCTGGTTACAGGTGGGTCGGCAGGTATTGGCAAAGGTATAGCTAAAGCGCTAGCCGGAGCTGGAGCGCAGGTAATGATTACCAGTAGAAAAGCTGAGAAATGTGAAGCAGCAATAGCCGAAATAGGAGGCCAATCTGACTACATTACGTCTCACATTGGAATCCTCGAAGAAGCGGATCGCGTTGTGGACGCAACCTTAGAACGATTCGGATCTGTTGATATTTTGGTTAATAACGCAGCAACCAATCCTTGGGCAGGCCCGATGATTGACTGTGACGTACCTCGGCTCGATAAGACCTATGAAGTTAATCTTAGGGCTCCTCTGCAATGGACTCAGACTGCATGGACTAAGTGG
>CAJQGN010000190.1 GCA_905477545.1 uncultured Acidimicrobiales bacterium
TTACAAAACGCTGGTATCGAGATAACAGGTATAAGAGATATGACTCCAACGTCACATAATGGCTGTCGCCCACCGAAACGCCGGAGGGTCTGAGTATGTCCCGCTATACAGGGCCTAAAGCTCGTGTGTCACGACGTCTTGGCGTGAACATCTGGGGTACGTCCGGAGAAACTAAAGCTCTAGATCGGCGCCCCTACCCGCCTGGAGAACATGGGCGTAGCAGAAGGCGTAGCCAAAACTCTGATTATTTAGAGCAGCTACAAGAAAAGCAAAAAGCTCGGTTCACATACGGTATAACTGAAAAACAGTTCCGAAATACTTATACCGAAGCAGCTCGTCAAAAAGGTGTCACTGGAGAAATTCTTCTTCGGTTACTAGAACTTCGCTTAGACAATATTGTCTATCGCGCAGGATGGGGTGCGACTCGCCCTCAAGCAAGGCAATTTGTTAATCACGGCCACATAAACGTAAACGGCCGTAGAGTCGATATTCCTAGCTATCGTGCACGTAAAGGTGATGTAATAGAATTGCGGACCCAATCTCGTGAGATGGTAACAATAAGATGGAATCTAGATGTACTCGACCGTGCAGCCCCAATGTGGCTTGAACAGGGAGAGAACAAAGAACAGGTAACTGTCCGCGAAATTCCAATACGTGAGCAGATCGAAATTCCGGTCCGCGAACAGCTCATCGTTGAGCTTTACAGTAAGTAATCCAATCCACGGCCCTTCTGGAGATCCAGTGAGCATGCTCATTTTGCAGCGTCCGACAGTCGAAGCCCTCGGCGAAGAAGACAACAACCGCCAGCGTTTCGCTATCGGCCCACTCGAGCCTGGCTTCGGCCATACCATCGGCAATTCGCTTAGGCGCACATTGCTGTCATCGGTACCTGGCACCGCTATCACTCAGGTCAAATTTGATGGTAATGAAGCCTTGCACGAATTTGCCACAATTGATGGCATTGTCGAAGACGTTACCGACATTATTCTCAATCTTAAAGACGTAGTCTTGAGTTGCGAAAATGATGAATCTACGGCGATTCGAGTCGAAATATCAACGGTGGGGATAGTCCTCGCTGGTGATATAGATTGGGGAACTGACGTCGAATGTCTGAATCCCGAACTTGAAATAGCGACGTTGAGCGAGGGCGCGCTTCTGGCGTTAGACCTTACGATCGCTCGAGGAAGGGGCTATCTTTCATCAGCAGCGCAAGACTTAGGAAGCACAATTGGGCTAATCCCTATTGATGCCATCTTCAGTCCTGTAAGAAGAGTGTCAATTGAGGTCGAACCGGTAAGAGTTGGTCAAGAAAATAACTTCGATCGTCTGATATTGGATATAGACACTGATGGTGCGATGACTCCTCGAGATGCTCTCGCATCGGCCGGTGATACCTTGGCTGGTTTGATTGCATTAATTGCTGAGCTCAGCGAAGAACCGTTGGGCTTAGAAATCGCTGAACTGGCGATTGTTGAAACTAGCTCTCCTGATCTAGATTTGGTAATCGAGGATCTCGATTTGAGCGAACGCCCTCGAAATTGTCTCAAGCGTGGACAAATTAACACCATTGGTGAGCTGCTTGAAAAGACACTCGATGATCTGCTTTCCATTACTAACTTTGGACAAAAGTCATTAGACGAAGTTATCCAAAAACTTGACGAACGCGGGTTGGCCTTAAAAGGTATGACCCCAACTAGTTTGATTTAGGAATTTACCTATGCCCACTCCTAAAAAAGGCCGCAATTTTGGTGGCAGCTCTAGCCATCAACGCTCGATTATGGCTAACCTTGCTGCCTCACTCATTGCTGCTGAGGCAATTGAAACAACTGAAGCGAAAGCGAAAGCACTTCGCCCATATGCAGAGAAGCTTATTACGAAAGCTAAAAAAGCGAGCGCTGGTTCTATGAGTCTTCATAGACACCGACAACTTGTAGCCAACCTAAATGGTGACCTTGAAATGGCTCAAAAGCTCGTTGATGAAATTGGGCCGCGCTACCAGAGCCGTCCCGGTGGTTATACGAGGATTCTTAAGTTAGGTCCTCGCCATGGAGATAAAGCTCCTATGGCACTCATCGAATTGGTGTAAGTCGTTAACTGAATAGCGCTCCTGTGCATACGCAAGTTGATTTATTGACATAGGATCGGCATCATGCTTGATGGCCAACTTGTATCTGTTCTGCAGTCTTTTGATACGCCAACAATTTGTAATGCTTTAGAAATAGTGGCACCAGAGCGCCGCACCTACGGATTCACTATTGAACCCTTTTACTGCCGTGATCCTAGTCAAACGCCAATGGTAGGTTTTGCTCGCACGGCCACTGTCCGAGCAATGGAACCGTCATCTAGAAGCAAAGAGGATGATCTATCGACAAGAGTTGGTTACTACCAACATATTGCGAGAGGTCCTGGACCCACAGTAACCGTCATCCAAGATATTGATGCTCATGTAGGATTTGGTGCTCACTGGGGAGAAGTGAATAGTAACTTACACAGGGGCCTTGGGTCAGTGGGGGTAGTAACAAATGGCTCTATACGCGATATTGATGATTGGGCTGAAGATTTTCGTGCGTTAGCAGGATCAGTCGGTCCATCTCACGCATGGATTCATGTTGTCGAATACAATATTCCGGTAGAGGTTCACGGGATGAAGGTAACGCCGGGCGATTTGATACATGCTGATCAACACGGAGCGGTTGTTATTCCGTTAGAGGTAGCAACAAAAATTAGCGGAGCTGTAAATACGTTGTCAGCAAACGAAGCAAAGCTAATAGGCCCGTCTAAAGATCCTTCTTTCAACATAGAACAACTTGTCGAGTTACTTGACCCTGCAGGCCAAGACCATTAGGCAACGTTATGTTTAGATAAGGGATACTTGGGTTGGCTGAACAGACCAGGGTGTTCAGGTTTTTTTTACTATGGGATTAGGTAAAAAAACTTCCTGAGCTGACTCACCGGTGAGTTTCTCTTTGAGCCACTCATAAACTTCGGAACCGCATATGGCTGTTAGCTCTTCGGACATAGATTCATATACTGATGTTTTTCCGGTATAACCTTTTTCGTCTTCCGTACACCACCAAG
>CAJQGN010000191.1 GCA_905477545.1 uncultured Acidimicrobiales bacterium
AAGCAACTAAGATAACGAGCCCAGTGACCAATGCAGTTACTATTAAAGAGCGCGTACTCACAGACTTAAATGTAGCGCCGACTCTTTGCTGAAGGGCGTACGATGTCTTATATGGCTCAACGATGTGTAGCTTATTTCGTCGTGGCATTAATCGCTACCGCGTGCGTCGAGAGCACCAACGAAGCCCAAGTCCTCGAAGAGCCGGCGGTTGGAAGTGTTTCAAGCCCTCCACTTTTACAAAACCCTGCACCAGCCTCTGCGCCGAGCGAGTTAGAAAAAACAATTGCTTCTATTCCTTATGAGTTACAGCAACTCGAGCGGGTAACGCTATCCGGCCAGCGCTTCGACGTCGACTCGGTCATCGGCAAAGACATAATTTTGTGGTTTTGGGCACCCTGGTGACTCGCATGCAACAGAGAAGCCCCTGCGGTCGCAGCGGCACATTCAATCGACAATGAGTTAATCGTTATTAGTGTTCCTGGACGCGACACTGTCGAAGCTATGCAAAGTTTTATTGATCAACACCAGCTAGATTTTTTGACTCACATACCCGACGTAAGCGGGGATCTATGGCGAAGCTACGGAATCAACCGCCAGCCTTCCTGGATTTTTGTTTCAGCAACCGGAGAGGTCGAAAAGGGCCTTGGCACTTTTTTAAACCGTGGTTATTAATATTTTTTTCCACTAGCGTTATAACGATGAGGCAGCGGAGCGTCAGCAGAGATCGCATAATTCATGCGCCGGCTCAGAATATTTTTCAGTTGCTAGCAGATCCTTCTCAGCATCCCGCGATTGATTCTTCTGGAACAGTTAGGTCTTATAAAGGACAACAGACGCGCTTAGCTCTCGGTTCTACCTTTGCAATGGAAATGAAACTTTGGTTGCCCTACCGGATAAAAAGTCGTGTGTTCGAATTCGAAGAAAACAGACTTATAACGTGGGGGCATTTCGGTGGCCACCGGTGGCGCTATTCTTTACAAGACGATCCTGCAGGCACTCTAGTAACGGAGACCTTCGATTGGTCAACATCGATCTTCCCATGGGCAATCGAACTTTTTCGTTTCCCTACAACTCACCCAGACAAAATGGAAGCGACGTTAGAGCGAATAGCAAACCTTGTTGAAAGTTAGCGCCCGTGGGGCAATCAGCAGTTTTTTTTGGATACTTTCGATCGCATCGTTTACTGCGTGCAGTAACGAAATTCCGAACTCGCTAGTTGACGAGGCTTTACGGGATGAAAGAGGTCAGATCGTGGCACTCGGCAAAGTTGGTGTGCTCCAACTAAAAATTGGAGATTGTTTCACGAATGAGAGTGAAACAGTCGAGTTTGTTCTTGGTATTCCTTGCAGCACATCGCGCTCCTCAAAGGTTTTCGCCACCTTTGAGCTCCCGGTTAGTGAGTATCCAGGACTAGAAAAAACCAAGACCATCGCTCTCACGAAATGCTTTGAGGAGTCTTTGAACACACCAGCACTTTTGGATTCAACTAAAATATTTTCTATCAGCGGTTACGCACCCGATTCAAAGTCTTGGGCTAGCGACCGGTCAGTCATTTGCTTTGCCACACCCAAAAGTTGAAGTCAACGCTGGAGATTCCTAGATCTCAAATTTTGGTTATTCCGTCGGTTCTATTACCCATACCCCATCGTCAAAAGTTCGATCTAGTTTGCCGTGTAGTTCTTTCATAGTCTTGTCTCCAGCGTTACGAACGATTATTGCCTCTTTGCATCTGGCGATTATTCGGTCATCTCGCCTTCCCATTGCTTTTGCGTATTCGGTTGGTGTTGATGGCGTGTCGTTACTTGCCAAAATAATTTGACGCGCTCCATCAAGTAGCTCTTGGAAGCGTCCACGCGTTGAGTCAGGCCACTTTTCATCTACACCTTCGAACGCCAGGATCACCACGTACGGCAGTCCGCTGGCTGCTGCAGCTTCAGCTCCGAGCATTTCAACCCCAAGACTCAGTCCTGTTACTATCTCTAACTTTGTTTCCATCTCGGCTTTGGCTCTTAGAATCGTTATGAGTTTCCTTCTTATTGATAAGGAAGTTGGGTTTTCTACGTATCCACCGATATCGGGTGGACGATGCCCAAAGATAGCTACTCCGTGTGTTGATCGAGTTTCTTTAAAATTTTTATTATCGACACTAATCGATGGCTTAGCTTCAGGCATATCTCTTGCTGGAAGGTCATCATCTGAGAGCCCTCGAACTATCGAGTCGGTGTAATGACCACCGGTTCTTCCTTCTTGTTCGGCTGCTGCTAAAGTGGCCAGTCGGTCTGCAGCATCGTTGAGTCTGTCGCCCGAATGCCCCTTTACCCAGATAAATTCTACGTTACCTCGCGCTACCACGAGCTCAATGAAAGGCTCCCAGAGGTCTCGGTTAGCAACTGGTTCATTTTTGGAGTTTTTCCAACCTCGTTTGTGCCAACCTTTCCACCAGTTTTGGTTGAAACAGTTGACCACATAGGTTGAATCACTATGCACCCGAATAGGTCCATCTATAGATTGAACAGCCGCACTTGCGGCCGTCAATTCCATCCTCTGGTTGGTTGTTTTGTCTTCAGCTCCCGAAGCCCATTGGCCTTGATCGACAACGAAGGCCCAACCGCCGGGTCCAGGGTTCCCTATACAAGCACCATCAGTAAATACATCAGTAATCATCGTTTCACCTGGGTCCGTTAATTAGTTTGCCCAACTTTTGTTCGGCAGACTTCGTAAT
>CAJQGN010000192.1 GCA_905477545.1 uncultured Acidimicrobiales bacterium
CTAATTCATAATATTGAAATTAAGAGCTGGTACCTTGATAGGTGACTTGTCTTAAGCTGTCAAAGGAGTCGCCAACTCATTTGGTCCAGTTGAAGATAGGTTTTTCATTGTATATTACTAGTCCATTAATTAAATAGGAGGCTCAGCGCCACCAGTTCTAATCGCTTACTAGTAGGCTAGAATTAAATCTGAATCGATTGTTTCGGAACTACTTTCTCCAACACGAGACGTAAAATAACTTTGCTGATCATCGAAACTTCGGTGGTCGTTGTTTCGACCGGTGAACTATCTTCTATCCTCGTCCTCTATGTCGAGATCGTTTAGCTGTTTAAGGTCAAGATCATCGCCATGGTCAAGGGCGTCAAAATCCATTTGGCCATTCTCGCCTAGAGTGTTGTTGTCACGGGTTCTGTCTTCGAAGTTGAGATTGCCGGCATAACTTGGGATGCTGGAGAGCTCTTCATCATCAGCGTCATCAAGACCACGGCGACTTTAGTGCTAAATTATTTCTCCATTAGCTATACGAATATGCTCACTACCCATTGCATCTTTCTTTCCAATATGACTAAAGCCAGCGTGTTTTTCACGATGCCTGTCATTTGAAACGATTGGCCCATCTAAATTGAGAGGGTCTGATGGATCTTGGTGAGCGATGGCCAACTTTTGTCTCAGATCTAATTGCATTTCATCTATTGGCTCATGATGATTCTCCTATGTTCTTTCTTATCTCTCAGCTCTTCGAATCTTTTCAAGTTAGTCGAGATCTTTGGAAATCGAAATTTTATCATTAGCCATTTCTTATTTCATCTAAGCAATGACTCCCTTAGAGATTTCTCTACCATTGCCATGCTTTAATTGTTCCTTCATGACTTAATTTTCTTTAACTGTCTTTTTTAGCTAATGCATGAGATTATCATTTTGAGTAGCTAGATCGCCAAGTTGAGAATTATGACCGATTGACTAGTTAAGTTGCAAATTGAGCTACTAATTAATCATCTATAAATCCGTGACGCAGGCCTATAGATCCTGAATCTACACAGCATTCTATGATTACTCTTGTTGGTGATTTTGCTCGAGTTGCGCTGTATAAATGTCGTACATTTGCCTAATCTGTGAAAGAGGATGGCCGATTCTAGGATGTAATGAGCCTACTATTTTGTCAAATGCTATTTATATGATCTCCAAAAATTAGTCTTTATCTATTCCAGTATTATTGAGATTTCTGACTATGGATTAATCTAAATTATGAGCTTGCTGACTGTTCTAAGTATCATCCATGTTGTTATCTTCTTGCACTTGTGGCGAACTTGTTTCACATCTATTGTTTAGGGTTCTTCCAACCATGCCGGGTTGAGTTTTGGAGTCCTGGGAGAGCGCATCCTCCATTTCAAAGTTTTGTGCATCGTTCTAAGATTTTGGTCGGAATTGGTTTTGATACTGATAGGCTTTGTGTCGACCCAGATATTGACGCATCTCTTTGGCTGCTTATTCAGCGATTTAAATCTGCATTTGCATATGTGGGTTATTTTCACCTTAAGTGCTCTCAAATGAGGTGCTTTGGAGATGTGGCAACTAGGTTGTGCCATATTGACCAAGTTAAACTAGTGATGAATTTACGTCAAAATCAAACCCTGGCGCCATTTCTGATGGCTGAACTCCAGTGCTGGCACCCGTTCCTCTCTTCAAATTGATACGATTCGCCTGGTTGACAGACTACGATTGGGGAGCTCCAGTGCCTGAAGAGAGCGTGGCTGTACCACCTCTCTTGTTTCGTCTTGAGGATGACGTATTAGCCATTTCATTTTACTTACTTTGATTAAATTGATTTAATCCATTCGAAGTATTTGTATTTTATACATAGCTCAAATAATTGCGTTAGTTTTGTGGAGGACCAGGAAGAAGAGCAACTTTAGCGTTAGCTTGGATTCCAGGAGTACCTGAAGTTGCTGCAAAGTGGTTTAAAATACCGATATTGGCATTAGTAGACCCTGGAAGCGATTGGAGAGCCTAAACCTTTTGCTATGGGATACCGCCACCGATGACTGAGTTTGCTCCTCCTCCTGGGGTGATTCGGTTGACAAAGGAGGCTGAAACAGTGGTGATAGCATGATTCTTGTTGCCCTGGTTATGTGAAGCAGCACGAGGTCGATTGACGCCATGCTAATTCTTCATAGTTCCCTAAGCGCTACCATTGATCTAAATTTAGCTGGAATTGAGGACTGTGCCTTTACTAGCACCATTACCAATAGCTGTTTGGGTACCGCCTTTTCTTGCACCTTCCTATTTATCCCTCTGCTACTAACCTTTCAATCTATCACTCGCCAACAAGTTTTGTTGCTGAATAATTTGCTTCTTAGTTAGTTTTTATGAACTCTATTTGCCACTTGAATAAATGTTATCAGTATGAGTTGTGGCTCCTTGGCCCTGTCCTTATCCTTGATATCCCTAGACTTGTTGGCTGAAGGCACTGGTTGTATTATAGTTCATTTGCTTTGACTTAGATTTTTTACTGTTTTTCGAGTTTGTCCCATTTGTGTTGTAGGACGTCATTTGTTGCTACAAAAACTTTTGCATCGATTATTGATGGGTTTTGGCAGTTTGATTGTGGGATTGGTTGTGACTGGGTACTTTGTTACTACCTCCGGTGCTGTTGAATGTCTGGGCGATGAATTATGCATTCTAATGCTAATCATACTTGTTTGCTGGGAACATGTTGATGCCATAGCCGCCAGTTCCTTGGGAAGAAGCAGTAGCGGTGCCTTTTGCGCGACCCATTCTGTTTCCACCGATGTCCTATAGTTCACGATTATCTCTGCCGGAAGGTACAAGCTCAATCTAATTCATAACACCCATTTGATGATCGCCCATCTGCTTTTTGTTCTGCATGCTCACATTAGTACTCGATAGCACTTGGCCTCCGTTGTTCCCCATATCGGTCACATGTCCAAAATTCATAGCTCCATTAGCAGTGATGTTTCTTTTGGAGATTTTGGTACTTTTGCCAGACTATTTAACTGATTTAGGATTGTTGCTCTGCAGGTTCATACCAGTCAAGCCTGAAGTCAGGTTGAAAAGCATCGGGCCAGCGAGTGCGGTACCGGGAGCTAAATGTTTGCCGGTTCCTCCGAGCCCTCCAGCGGCTGCAGTAGACGTGTGAGCAGATATGGCACCACCCGAGAGACCAGAGATGCCTGAAGCTCCTGACATTGCGTGGGTCGCTGATACTCCACCGCCAAGGAGGTAATTTTAGTTCTGATTGTTGAGCTTTAGACCTTGGTTTCCCTATCCAATTGGATTGTTTAGAAGCGTGAACTCTGTATTTGTGTTTCCTGCAGTAGCGCTTGAGGTTCGCATCTCACGCTGTTCCTTGGTGATACTACTGAGGTCATTGCCTGTAGAGGTATTAGAATTGAAACCGGATCCACCTACTCCACTACTGCCTCTTCCAGCCATGCGTCGTGACTCTCTTGGGTGAGCCTCAGCCACAAGATCATTTTGGTAGACGCTCATGGAGTTTAACTACTGGGTAGCACCACTTACTCCGTACTTGGCCTTAGCGATGTTGACTTGATGCTTTCCTTTGCGCTAGCCTTTACCTCCAATAGGGTTCATGTTTCCGGCACCAGCAGGACCGCTCTGACCTGAAATCCCGACGACTCCGTTAGCACCGATTAAAAGATGCTACCCGCGGCCATTGGTCCCATTATGATAGTTTACAAGCTATTATTTGTAGGTATTGATTTGCTTTTGAGTTTACGCTTTAAAGCTGGAATGTGGACGCTACTTTTGATTACTGGCAGCTTGTTGAGGTTGCTGTTACATGGCCTATTTGTGGCTCATGACGGTAGTATTGCCAGCGTGAGCTTGCCCAGAAGTGCTGTTCACACTCTCATCAACGCTAAAGTTATTCATGAAATGAATTTAGTTCTAACTAAAGTGCTAATGCTGGGTTGTCTTAGCGCCTGCAGCAGCCGCAATCATCTTAGAAGTAACTTTCTTGCCCTGATTAGACATCTATTCTTGCATCTACATCTGACCCGATCCATTGCTGCCCACAAAGTTACCGACCTTAGGGATGTTGTTGTTTGCTCTGCCGCCGCCAACTTTCTGGCTTCCAACAACCCAAGCTCCGGTATCCTGCTGAATCTGGCCCTTGGACGTTTTCTTGTTCTTTTTCCCGACCAAGTTCTACGCATCACTAGCCCTCTCGACTATGACAGAATTATTGACATAGGAGGCCTGAGACGCATTCTACTTGCGGCCGCCAGCATTGCTAGCTTAAGAGAGCATGCTCATATCGTTCGGAGTCTCCATCTAATTATTATTTATCATTGACTAGTATGCTTGAGCCATTTAGGCATCATTGCTTTGCCCGTGAATGATGACGCTATTATTGGAAGCATAAGAAGCAGGATTAATACCATGTTGATCTTACTACTAGACGACCAATACAGAGGCATTGCCAGCCTTCTTTCCATTTTTCGTACCATTACCGTTCTTGTTGGCGATTCCGTTGGATCCTTTAGAACCCGACTTAATAAGCATACCTTAACTTAAAATCTTGTTGACGGCCTGTCCTTTGCCAAGACTATGTTACTGGCTTACAATGACATTTCTTTGGTGTCCCGTATTTTACTAGAAGTTTATCAATGGTACCTGAACCACGGTCTGTCCTCCACTTACCGCGATCATCTTTTGCTGCTGATTCTTCTGGTTTTGGTTATAAGCACCGATAGATGTATACAACTTGCGATTCTTCGAATTTCTCACTTAATTGTTTGCTCCGAATGGCATTTGTCCATTGATATCGTGCTCAGCTGAGTTCTAGGTCGAATTATTTGGCCCCATATGACTTTGGGCGCTTGTTGCACTCACGAGCCCACCTAAAACAACTCCTTGCGACCCATAGACATTGCTTGAATTCAAATGCAAATTTTGCTACTACGAAGAATTAGGATTTGCGGCCTGCCTCTGGATCTTCTTCGAGGAATTTCTGACATTGTGCACTTTAGGAGAGTTCTACGCCGATGGGCCTCTGATTTGTTGTTAGAAGGTATCTTGGCCTTAAGCTCTCGAATGCTGTTGTTGGGCGATATTGAGCTTCATATTGGAATTCTTCTATTAGTTCGTTGATTATTGCTAGAAGTGGGCCTGTGACGGTGCAGCAACTCGTCCATTGTTGTTTGAAGAAACACCAGATTGTTATATTCCTTCTTGGCCGCGATAATGAGGATATTATGGACTCCTGTCATTTCTCCGCCTATTTGATGACATTGTGCGGTCACCGCCCTCATACATCTATTAATTTCCTGAGGAAAAACTCATCGTTCGGGAATGTCGCGAGCTGGAAATTTGAATTATTGATTGACTATTTGAAGGTTTTTTCATTTCGTAAATATAATTATTAGCAATTTAGTTAATAAATTTTTGATTTAAATTTTTATGAATTTCAAATATTAGGGGTTTTGGGGTTTTGGGG
>CAJQGN010000193.1 GCA_905477545.1 uncultured Acidimicrobiales bacterium
CAATAAAGAAACTGGCAACTGTCTACACAACAGATCATAACTCGCTGTTCAGGGAGCACACCTTTAGCTGAAAGCTCGGCAGCTGCTGATTTAACCCCGTTTAAAAGCTCTAACCGAGATACCTCTGTCCCATCATCAGCATGAATGATTGCAACCGCTGATGGTTCACTCTCGGATGGCTCAACGACAAAGCGGCTGACTGCATTAGCAAGCATTCTCTCCCCTTAACGACTAAATCATTTCATTGGACTATCGAGACCTACTAAGTATTACAAAAATATAGTAAACGCGTATTGCGTCACGTGACTTATTTGATGCAGAATGTTGCTGTGGGTAACTATTTATCGCGTCGACCTCTCCCACAGGAACTACTTATCACTCTGCTAGGAAACGAACTTCTCCATCACTCCTCATCTCGAGTAAGTTCCATTGGCTTAATACAAATCCTCGATCAACACGGATTTTCCGCCGCTTCCACTCGGTCTGCTCTATTACGACTTGTAAAACGAGGCTTCCTGACCTCTCATCGAGCCGGAAGAGAAACACACTACTCGCTATCGACACGAGCTAAATCCTCGCTGATTGATGGCGAGCATAGAATTCGAACATTCGTTGATGCGGAAGATTCTCCAGAAAGCGAATGGACACTGCTGAGCTATTCCCTTCCCGTTGAGCATCGTTCATCTCGTGACCGGCTGAGAAGGCGTCTTACGTTTCTGGGGTACGGAAATCTTAGAGACGGACAATGGATAGCACCAGGTGATAGATCCTTAGAAACCGACGCCGTTATCAGTGAGCTTGAACTTGAGCAACATGTCGAATTATTCCTAGGCCGCCCTGCAATGACCACGGACCCTAGCCGAATGATTGCTGACGCTTGGGGGCCCCTTGATCAACTCGGTAATCTTTACATCACGTTTTCACAAAAATGGGACCCAGCGGGCGTTTTACGTCAAAGCAAGGACGACTTATTTATAAGAACACTCCTCATGCACGAATGGCGACAGTTTCCCTTAGCAGACCCCGGGTTGGCTGATAAATATTTTATTTGGGCTCACCACAGACGGGATGCTCAGCAACTATTTATAGAAACTTGGCGGGGCTTAAAGTTCACAGCAAATCAAATCTTCTCGGAAACATGCGTTGTTTCTGGCTCATTGCAACCGATCGGAATGTGATGATTGATTTCCACCGCCATCCGGATCAATATTCGCATTGGGTTTTGTCGGTTGATGACGTAATCGCGACGCTAACACTCTCTGTTGACCCACAAGCAGCAGCTATTGGAGAATACGAACTCAAACTCAACAGCTACGACATCGGTGTTGATATAGAACTCGCGGATGCAATTCGGCGTATACGATTCGAATACCCCAACACTAAATGCGTTGTGATCGACAGCGCTCTCGATGGCATTTTTTGTGCTGGCGCCAATATCCAGATGCTAGCCGGCGCGGATCATGGACATAAAATAAATTTCTGTAAGTTCACTAATGAAACTCGTCTTGAAATTGAAGAGGCGTCCTTATATAGCGGAATACGATTTCTCGCAGCGGTACGAGGGGCTTGCACAGGAGGCGGCTACGAGCTAGCTCTTGCCTGTGATCACATTATTTTAATAGACGATAAAAATACAGCAGTTTCCCTCCCGGAAGTACCGCTACTCGGAGTACTTCCGGGCACAGGTGGACTAACTAGGCTCACCGATAAGCGCCACTTGAGGAGAGATATAGCTGACGTTTTCGCAACCAAAGCCGAAGGAACGCGCGGGCAAGAAGCATTGAAATCAAAATTAGTTGACGAGTTAGCTTCACCAACAGGTTTCGATATGGCCGTAAGGGACAGAGCACTAAAATTATCTGGCTCAACCGCTCGGATAGGTGGCTCCCCCGCCGTGTTACCTGAATTATCCATCCAGGTCACCGATAACCGGATTCAATATCGTTATGTTTCGGCTAACTTTAAGAGCCAGCATGTGGATATTGAAATTTCAGCCGCCGAAAACTCAGACTGGCTACTAACCACTGCGCTCGAACTCGATGACCTACTGTGTCGATTGCGTTTCAACCATACTCACTTGGGTACGCTTTTAATTCGCACTTCAGGCTCGGCTGAATCGGTCTTAAATCATGACGAAGCCCTAAGCAACCCCACAACGCACGAAGAGCTCGAAACTGCGCTTCTCTGGAAACGAACGCTTTCAAGAATGGATTTGACAGCAAGGACTTTAATCGCAGCGATAGAACCCGGCTCCTGTTTCGTTGGGATTTTATTCGAACTGGCGCTCGCAGCAGATAGAAGTTACATGCTTTCCGGAATTTTCGAAGATGATGAAGACCCCCTTCCTGCAGCAACGATGCAGTTAAGTGCCGTAAACCTGGGAGTATTTCCTATGGCTAACGGCATTAGCAGACTAGCGTCGCGTTTTTGGGGAGACAGCAATGGATTGAGGAATGCAGTCGACACACGCGACACACCTCTCGTTGCCTCCAACGCTATTGAACGAGGCTTGGTGACTTACGCACCCGACGATTTAGATTGGGAAGAAGAGCTACGCATAGCAATAGAAGAACGTTCAAGTTTTTCGCCAGATGCTTTAACGGCCATGGAAGCTAACCACAGATTCGCTGGACCTGAAACTATGGCTACTAAAAT
This sequence comes from uncultured Acidimicrobiales bacterium, assembly GCA_905477545.1. Classification (GTDB taxonomy): domain Bacteria; phylum Actinomycetota; class Acidimicrobiia; order Acidimicrobiales; family Poriferisodalaceae; genus UBA9040. The sequence goes on from CAJQGN010000193.1 coordinate 2,656, forward strand.
TTTTGCACGGTTATCAGCCTGGCAAAATTGGATATTTACACGCCCAAACGCTAGTGGCCCTGAAGGCGCTTTGCGTTTGTATGGAACCGGATCGAGACCGGCCTATAACACCGACCGAACATGAGCAGAGAAGCAAATGACAAGCATTAATTATTCCGACCTAATACCCAATAACGTAGATCTGGCAGAGGACCGCCGTCTTCAGCGCGCACTGGAAAATTGGCATCCCCGATTCAAAGACTGGTGGTCTGAGATGGGACCCGCTCAGTTTCAGGACAAGGACGTCTATCTCCGAACCGCAGTTGATGTTGGCCAAGAGGGCTGGGCTCACTTTGGTCATGTTCAACTACCGGATTACCGATGGGGTATTTTTTTATCCGAAGCCGAACCCGACAGAAAGATAGGGTTCGGTGAATTCAAAGGTGAGCCTGTATGGCATGAGGTACCGGGAGAATTTCGTTCCGATCTCAGACGTTTAATTGTCGTTCAAGGTGACACTGAGCCTGCCTCAGTTGAGCAACAACGATACCTCGGGCAGACCGCTCCGTCTTTGTATGATCTGCGCAATTTGTTTCAAATAAACGTAGAAGAAGGTCGTCATCTCTGGGCAATGGTTTATCTCCTTCACGGGTACTTTGGACGAGATGGCAGAGAGGAAGCAGATGCACTTTTAGAAAGGCATTCTGGAGACTCGAACCAGCCCAGAATCCTCGGTGCGTTTAATGAAAAGACTTCTGACTGGCTCTCATTTTTGTTATTTACATATTTCACCGATCGTGATGGTAAGTATCAACTCGGAGCTTTGAAGGAATCAGCCTTCGATCCTCTAAGCCGCACCTGCGACTTCATGTTAAAAGAAGAGGCATATCACATGTTTGTTGGTGCTTCCGGAATCGGACGAGTGATTCAACGAACATGTGACCTGATGCAAGAATTCAACACGTCAGACGTTCGCGAACACGGGGCCATCGATTTGCCGACTCTTCAAAAGTACTTGAACTTTCATTTCTCTGTATCGTTAGATCTTTTCGGCTCGGAGACATCTACCAACGCAGCGAATTACTTTTCAGCCGGACTTAAAGGACGGTTCGGGGAGTCCTCTTATTCCGATGATCACGTGCTAAATACACATTCAGATTACCTCGACGAAATAGTGGGGTCTGATTTCATAACAAAGGAATACTCAGCCATCACACTCGTCAATCAGGAGTTAAGACGTTCCTACATAGATGACTGCGCGAAAGGCCTTCGACGTTGGAACCGTATTATTAGCGAAATGGGAGTAGAGACGGTGCTCACTCTTCCCCATGAAGGATTTAACCGCCATGTTGGTAAATTCCGTGATTATCATCTCAACCCCGATGGCGAAATCGTTTCACAAGCCGAATGGGACAAAAATAAAGATTCCTATCTCCCTAGCGAGAATGATCGAGAGTACGTCGTATCCCTTATGAAACCTGTTTACGAACCTGGTCTCATGGCAAGCTGGATAGCAGCACCCAGTACCGGCATAAACACGCAACCAGTTGAATACGAATACGTTAAGATGTGAAGAATTAACGATAGACGATTATCTCTTCAATCCATCGCTTTAAATTATCTGGTGACTAGTGGAACATCATGGTGAGATCACAGCCGCTCGTAGCTCCAGCTAACTGGCGATTCGCCTTCATAAGGCATTGTTCCATGAAAGACCTGAGCATCATTATCAAAGACAAGCGGCACGAAGTAGTGGTCTCCCGCCCACATAGGAAGGTGGGATTCTGTTCCGTTCCGGTCTGGGGA
>CAJQGN010000194.1 GCA_905477545.1 uncultured Acidimicrobiales bacterium
ATGCTTTGATATATGCGCTCTATCGTCATCGCTCTATGTCCATAAGTTCTCTAGACTGAATCTGATGGCAGCCCCACGACACGTTCCACAGATACCTAACACAGCAACCAGATCGTATCAATCTCCAGATACTGTGCCAGGGCGATGGGCCACTGTGCGCCCTGGGGACTTAGCCGATAACCAGCCTCAAGGTCGAGCTCTGGGGTATCAGGGGCCAGATCAAGGCTATGTTTTGAGGTTATCTCGACTAGTCAAACAAAGAATTTTCCTCAAAGAAGATGAGAATTCTAATGATGTTGAAAAAGGCTGTATTCAGATCGCTTTGAAGCGAGCCTCAATTTATGGGCGGGCGCCGGTGATTCATGATCTAGACGTTTCATATCGCTTATGGGGGTTTTTAGATGACTCGCCTCCAGCGGACCTTTTAGACTTCAGATTGAAACGTTTCAATGGAGTCAGACAGCGCCACGGCTATCAGCATTTAAGGGAACTAGTTGCGCTTGTCTCGGAAAAAACTCTTCGGCTTACGCCTGAGGAAATACAGAGACGTCATGAAGCTGACTGGACCTCTCTGCTGGAGCTACCATGACCGATATCACTCCGGACAGAGAGCTGCTGAGGTTACATAGGAGAGCCTGTACTGATTTTGCTGCGAGGCTAAGACTCCCAGCATGGGGACACTTGCCTATGCCGCTAGCTTTTCCGATGCAAAATTTTACGGTCGGAGACTTATTGAGTCGAGCGGCGACCGGAAATCTGGAAACAGCCGCAGAATTAACAGGGCAAATTAAGCCTGAACCTGTTGTCTTAGGCCTGGATCCGACGGAAGTGGTCGTCGAAAGTGTTCGGACGGTTTTAGCGGTGGTGGCCGGACTTGACCATGGAGCAGGTTTTAGCCCACAAAAAAGAGAACTCCTATGGAGTAGAATCGTAGAGTTGACGCTCTTGGGGCATGACTTACAACAGGCTATTAAAGCTGGAGCTGGCTTAGATGACCTGTTAGTAGATCGCATAGTCGCCGCGGCGCCAGAAGTTTCTATCTGGCCTTTCATCGATGGTTCATCTGTAGACCTGTCAACTCCGCCAACCGCAAGATTATTAGCCCAACATGGCAGATCTTCTGTTGGTTGGGTAGATCCAAATGATCCGAACTGCGGCACAGGGCAGTGCTAGCTGAACTCAATTGGCTTCGTTTGCACAAATTAGCAATAGCTGAATTTGATTTTCGAGTTAGACAAATTCAGGCAGAGTATTGGGAAGCATCAACTCCGTGCGAAGAGTGGGATGTTTATGATCTCGTTAATCACAACGTCAAGGAAAATTTGTGGGTGCCGCTGTTGCTCTCGGGGACGCCGGCTGATCAAGTTGGTGGATTGAGTGGAGATGTAATTACGGGTGATCCGGAAATGGTTTGGGAAGAGTCATGGAACGATGCAGTGACGGCATTCTCGAATGCTGGTTTAGACGAACTTGTATGGTCTAGGAATGGTGAAATCACAGTCAAGGAGTATATTTCTCAGAGAACTTGCGACTTAGCGATACATGCATGGGACTTAGCCGTAGGTCTTGGAGTTGACCCGGTAATTGATTCAGAACTTGTTTTAGGTATCCGAACCTGGAGTAGCGGTCGTAAAGAAAATCTTGCAAAACTTCCAGAACTGTACGATCCTCCGATTAAGTCAGAGTTTGATGCTGACGATCAGACCTTGCTCCTGAATTTTTTTGGTAGAGAGGTATGAAGCGAAGTGGTTTGAGTTACCGAATGTGGGCGTAGCCTAGATGAAGTGAGTTCTACACGTCTTCGTTTTGCTCCTGCTCCGACCGGTTACATGCACTTAGGTTCGGCGCGGACTGCCCTATTCAATTGGCTCTATGCCAGGCACACAGGCGGGGAGTTGGTTCTTCGGATAGAAGATACTAACGCTGAGCTTGCACGCCCCGAATTAATTGACAATATTTATCGATCACTCGACTGGTTAGGAATTGACTGGGATGGAGAGCCCGTTAGACAAAGTGAGCGAGCATCGTTATACGACGCAGCAGTTGAAAAATGGTTGGCAGATGATAATGCTTATGTCGCCGATGGGGCAGTGCGATTCAGAGTGCCTGACCAAGGGGTTACTAAGTGGCATGATGAGGTTCGAGGCTTAGTCGAGTTTGAAAATGAGCATATCGAAGACTTTGTAGTGCGTCGAAGCGATGGCACAGCAACTTTCTTTACGGCTAATGCTGTAGATGACCTAGACCTGAAAATAACGCATGTGGTTCGAGGTGAAGATCTTTTGAACGCCACGCCTAAGATTATTTTGTTAAGGGAGGCACTCGGATCGTTAGAGTTGCCGGTTTTTGCGCATCTTCCGTTAATCGTTAATAGCCAGCGTAAAAAATTGTCCAAAAGGCGTGACGACGTTGCTCTAGAGAGCTTTGAGGGTCAAGGCGTTTTGGGTTCTGCTATGGCCAACTACTTGGCCTTGCTAGGATGGGGGCCCTCTGACGACGTTGAAGTCCGCCCCATAGAAGAGATTGTTGATTTGTTCGAATTGAGCGACGTGAATGGGTCAGCCGCAATGTTTGACATTAAAAAACTTGAAGCTGTTAACGGCGACTACATAAGGGCAATGCCCAATCAACAGTTTGCGTGCGCTGTGCAGCCCTGGATTGAGAATGAGAGTTGGGGTAAGGACATCTCCATAGAAGACCTTGCGGTTGTGACTCCATTAATACAACAACGGACGAAGCTCTTAGAGCAGGCTCCTGCTCAACTTGATTTCTTTTTTTTAGAAGAACCAGTACTCGAGATCAGCGCTTGGGACAAAATTATGACTAACCCAACGTCGGTCTCGATTCTTGAGGATGCGTTAGCGGAGTACAAAGAAACTGAGTGGGTTATTTCTGCGCTTCATGAAGCTCTTCTAAATATTGGGGAGAAATATGAGCTGAAGTTGGGGAAAGCTCAGGCACCGGTGCGGGTGGCATTAACGGGACGGTCTATAGGACCACCTTTATTTGAATCGATGTTGATACTTGGAAGAGATGTCGTTACAACCCGTTTAGATAGAGCTTTGAAGCGTATCGAATTAAGTAAATGACTCTAGAACCATATAGTTATTAGGAATTTTACTGATTTGTGGTCAGCGAAAGGTGAGGTACAATACGCAAGGTAAGTGAAAGTAAAACCATCTTTATCGGGGATGGTGTAATTGGTAACACAACTGGTTCTGGTCCAGTCATTGGGGGTTCGAGTCCTCCTCCCCGAACAAAAATAGTGAAGTTATTTTGAGTGGTAATATGAGGAAAAGTAAGATAATTGTCCATGAAACTTGCGTGTGGCTGAGAGCCTGGTAGCTTTCGCTCACGCTGGGCAAAGTGCTTTTGTGTAGTTATTTGAAAGGGGGTGCGGCGCGTGGCGTTGCTTGAAGTTGCAGATATCTCTGTACAATTCGGCGGAATTCGTGCGCTCGACGACCTGTCGTTTACTTTAGAAGAAGGCCAGATCCTTGGCTTGATAGGTCCAAATGGTGCAGGTAAGACAACGTTATTTAATGTTGTCAGCCGAATTTATGACCCAACAGCTGGTTCGGTCACATTTGATGGGAAAGATCTAACGGCCATGTCGGCTCACCAGATCAGTGAAGTTGGTGTTTACCGAACTTTCCAAAACCTGGCGTTATGGCCAGGCATGACGGTTATAGAAAACGTGATGGTCGGTGATCACACCAACACAAAATCTAATGTGGTTTCAGCAGCGTTAAGACTTCCAAGCATGAGAAGAGAAGAAAAAGATCTTCGTGATCGTGCTTGGGCCGCTTTAGAAGAAATTGGCCTTGAAGAAGTGGCGTTTCATCCTGCTGCTGGGCTCCCGTTCGGTACTTTGAAAAGAATCGAATTAGCTAGGGCGCTGATAGCTAACCCTCGCCTCATCATGCTTGATGAGCCAGCGTCGGGCTTGACACACGCTGAAGTTGACTCTCTAGCTGCAGATATTAAAGGTCTGCGCGATCGCCATAACTTAAGCGTGTTGCTTGTTGAGCATCACATGAAAATGGTGCTCGGGATCAGCGAAAAGCTGGTCGTGCTTAACTTTGGCCGCAAAATTGCTGACGGTGACCCGGATGTCGTGCGTAACGACCCGGAAGTTATCGAGGCTTACTTGGGGAGTTCATAATGAGCGATGATGTATTTGATGAAGTAGGACTAGTTGCGAAGAACCTTCATGCTTCGTACGGTGCTGTTGAGGTTCTTCGAGGTTTAGATTTCGAAGTTGCTCAAGGCAAGGTGTCTGTAATCCTGGGCGCTAATGGAGCTGGAAAGACTACGACGCTTCGAGCTATCTGCAACATGTGTAACTCTTCTGGAGATGTGTCGCTAGGCGGAGTGGATATTAGTCGTCTTGGCACAGCAGAAATTGTTCGAAAAGGCGTAGCCCATGTGCCGCAAGGCCGGGGTACTTTCCCAGAACTCTCCGTCACCGATAATCTTCTTGTCGGCGCATATGTGCGTAAAGACAAGGAAATCAACGATGACGTAGACCGCTGGTTTGAAATCTTCCCGGTGCTTGCTGAGAGGAGAGAGCAACTAGCTGGCTCGCTCTCAGGCGGCGAGCAGCAGATGCTTGCTGTTTCTCGTGCCTTAATGTCGCGACCGAAGTTGCTTCTCTTAGATGAGCCTTCGCTGGGACTCGCTCCGCTTATCATTGAAGATTTATTTACACGCTTCACAAACTTAAATAAAGAGACTGGTTTGACCATGTTAGTCGTGGAACAAAATGCCAATCTTGCTCTCGATATGGCTGACGTTGGTTACGTCATCGAAAGTGGCGAGATAACTCTTTCCGGACCCGCCGACCAACTTAAGAGCGATCCTGCAGTGCAGGAAGCGTACTTAGGCGCCTGAGGAGGACCAGAAGATATGACTTGGAATTTTGATATTCTCCCAGACTTTGTTTTTAACGGCTTAAGTCTCGGAGCAATTTACGGAACGGTAGCACTTTCGTTAGTGCTTATCTTTAAGGCAACGACTCTGATCAACTTCGCTACAGGCGAGTTGGCTATGATCGGCGCTTTCATGGTCTATGTACTGCACATGGAGCAGGGCCTTTGGCTCTGGCTGTCAATCCTGATCGCCATGATTATAAGTGCTGGTCTCGGTGCGCTTATCGAAAGAACGCTTACGCGACCGTTTGATCCTGCTGATCACCTTCCGGTGGTACTCATTACGCTTGGTCTGTTCTTGATATTCAACGCGTTAGCGGGCGATATCTGGAACTATCAGGTTCGACTTCTTTCCAACCCATTTGGCAAGTTCCCATCATGGGTACCTGGTCTTGGTGGCGATAGATTCGTAATGGTCCTCGGTAGTCGACTTAAGTACCAATCCATTGGCATTTGGCTGACATTAGCCTTGGCGCTCTTCTTGCTTGGTCTTATTCTCAATAGGACCAAAATGGGCTTGGCTTTCCGTGCGGTTTCATCGAACGTGGAGTCTGCTCGACTAGTTGGAGTTCATACAGGTAGAACTCTTGGGTTCGGTTGGGCTATCGCTTCTGCCTTCGGAACGCTTGGAGCAGTCCTCGTGGCACCGCAACTTGGCGGCGTTAACCCGAACATGATGGCGACTATCCTTATCTACGCCCTCGCTGGAGCCGCCCTTGGTGGTCTCGACAGCCTGGGTGGCGCTGTAATAGGCGGAATCCTAATTGGTTTGATCCAGGCGGTTCTAGTCATGTGGCTAGGGGTAGTTGTCTTTGGTCAGGCTTACATGTCAATTCTGCAGCTCGCTGCAGCGTTCGTACTTATTCTTATTGTCCTGCTCTTCCGCCCGTCGGGTCTCTTCGGATCCCGCCGCGTAGAGCGCGTCTGAGACAACTGGAGGAGATTGTAAATGAGTTCACCACTTGTTGTCGTTGCTAAAGGCGGCGCAGAACATAAACGCTGGCAATATGTCCAGTATCTATACTTAGCAGCCTTTGTACTGCTGGTTCCCGTGGTCTTACAGCCATTCGAAATTGGGAAAATGAACCGCGCATTGGTGCTGAGTGTCGCCATTCTGGCTGTGAACCTCGTTGTAGGTTTCAACGGAATGTTGGCTCTTGGTCACTCTGCGTTCATGGGAGTAGGGGCGTTCGTAACCGCTTCTCTTGTCCAAGACGAAAACTGGGATTTCTGGATGGCGCTGCCAGTCGTAGTCCTGGTTGGCTTCGCTCTAGGCATCCTGGTCGGATTACCGGCCTTGAGAGTGAAGGGCCTCTATTTGGCTTTAATAACTATCGCGCAAGCGACAGTTTTCCCGACACTCGTCAACATTGACGAATTAGGAATTGCTAAGAGAACTGGCGGCCCTAACGGAAAAGGTGTTTCAGAAGAGGTAATTGCTCCAAGCTACTTTGAGTGGCTTCCAGGTGTTGATGGTGCCCGAGGTGGCTCTGCCTACCGTTACTGGTGCATTATCTTGATTCTTGGCATCACTCTTATGCTGGTAACTAACTACATCCGTAGTCGCCCAGGACGGGCCGTGCTAGCGATTCGTGATAACGAAGCCGGCGCAGCTGTCTACGGCGTCAATTTACCCGTCGTCAAAACTGTGAACTTCGCGATCAGCGCAGGTCTCGGTTCGCTGGCTGGTTTAATGTGGTGTCTTGATAAAGGTTTCGTTGCCGGGCAGGACTTCACTTTCCTGCTAGCTGTTGACCTTATTATCGGCCTCGTGATTGGCGGTGTCGGAACTCTCCAGGGATCACTGCTTGGCGGCCTCTTCGTCGTCTGGGTAAATGACTTAACAAAGAGAATTTCGATTCCCTTGGGTCTTTATACCTTGAACGGTGATGGACCTCTGGCGAAAGCGATTTTCGGCCTGATCTTGATTCTTTTCACATTCTTTGCACCAGGCGGAATTGTTTCTCTGGCAAAGTCAGTTCAGAACAAGTTGATAAAGGTTGTTCCACTTCGACCTGATGGAACACCAGCCGAGGATATAGATAGTTTCGATCCGGGTATGGAATCTACTAGAGCTCAATCAGCTATGAAACTTGCGATAGCAGGACCTGTCCTTCTCGTAATCGGCTGGTTACTCATGAATGTGAACAACCTAATAGTTGGCTGTGTAGCATTCGGCTTAAGATTCTCGATCCTTGTTACGGCACCAGTTGCGATGCTTGTTGGCTCTAATGAGTTGAAGGCGCTTCTTGCTGGTAACCGACCTGAATCGATAAAGGGACAAGCGAGTATGGCGAGACTTCTCGGCGGGCTAGGGTTCCTTTTCGTTATCCTCTATGGTCTTTGGTTGTTTATAACTAAATACAGCTAATAACTATCGAGCAACGTATAGAAAATTAAATGAGAGCGGGAGTGAGCAAATGCTCTCTCCCGCTCTTTGATTCCTGAATCGTACTACTATCTGAAAAGCATCTATGGATTACGTACTTCTTCTGCAACGAATTTTTGATGCGTTGTTTAACAGCGCCATATATTCATCTCTGGCATTAGCCCTTGTAATTATTTTTAGAGCTACGGGGTTATTGAATTTTGCGCAAGGCGAAATGGCTACGTTTAGCGGCTACATTGCGTTTGTATTTCTAGTTGGCCCCCAACCAAGGTTAAAAGGCGGAGGATTGGCGGGACTTATTCCCGGGGTGCCTTTGTCTGTTCCACTCGCAGTTATGGGTGCAGTTGTAGCTGGTATGGCTGTAGGAGCTGCTACCGAGAAAGTGCTTATAAGACCTCTGAGAAACGCACCAGAGCTATCTCTGGTGAATGTCAGCATAGGATTATTGCTGGTTATAAACTCGCTCATGGCGCAATGGTGGGGAACTGGACCACGTGTTTTCCCCGCACTATTTCCGACTGGAGCTGGGCAGAACTTTGATATTTTTGGCGCACGACTTAGGTACTCAACCATCGGCGTGTGGGCGTTACTGTTCGTAGTCCTCATTTGCTTAATTTTTTTATTAAAGAGAACACGCATTGGACTGGCATTCAGAGCGGTCTCTATAAACCAAACCAACTCCGAACTTGTGGGTATCCCCGTCGGAAGAATCCTCATGTATGGTTGGGCCTTGGCGGCGGGTTTCGGTGCTCTGGCGGCATGTATCAGTGCGAACTCCGTCTTGCTGGAGCCGAGTATGATGTTACGCGTTCTTGTGTATGCGTTTGCAGCTGCAACGTTGGGGGGACTTGACTCTCCTAAAGGAGCGCTTGTAGGCGGAGTGATAGTTGGCCTGAGCCAGACTTTGATACCCGCGTACGTGCCTTTTATCGGATTTGAATTAAGTGTTCTGCCGGTGTTGATCGCAATGACAGTGGTACTACTCGTCAGGCCAGCTGGTCTATACGGCACAAAGCGAATAGAGCGCGTATGATGCGAACTAGTGCCAGAATGAGGCAGCTGCAAGGCGTTGGCTTAGTTCTAATTACGACTTGGTTATTTTGCTTACCTTTTGTCAGTACAACCACTGAACTTAGGCAACACACACAAATTATTATCTCGGTGTTGGCTGTTCTGGGAGTCAATATTGCGACCGGGTATGGGGGAATGATTAGCTTAGGCCATGGCGTCTTCGTTGGCGTTGGAGCTTTTGCTACCGGCTACTTCGTTGACGAGATGTCACTCCCATGGCTTCTGGCAATATCAATGGGCATAGTGACGGCGTCGCTTTCGGGCGCCCTTGTAGGCATCCCAGCGCTGCGCATTAAGGGGATTCATTTAGCTCTTTTAACCCTTTGCATGGCGATAGTTTTCCAGCCTTTAAGCAAACGGTTCCCTGCGTTTACAGGGGGAGTTAGTGGCAAAGCGATCGAGGCTCGCTTTGAGGCCCCTATATGGCTTGGGGATAGCAGAATGGCTTCAGCTGTTTACCGATATGTCTTTTGTATCTTGGTAGTGCTGTTCGCCCTTGGCTTGACTTGGAACTTGGTTAACAGTCGCGCTGGCAGAGCGATGAGGGCTCTACGGGACAATGATACTGCCGCAGCGATATATGGAATCAATTTAGTTCGTACACGAGTCATCACGTTTTCTATCAGCGCTGGGCTCGCCGGTTTGGCAGGAGCGTTGCAAGTAGTCTTGGTTCCCTACGTGTCTCAGGATAATTATTCGGTGCAAGAATCACTGGTCGTATACGCAACGGCGGTGATAGGCGGTTTAGGTTCGATTTGGGGATCAGTCCTTGGTGTTGTAGCGAGAACTGGGTTCGGAGCTTTAGGCGAACGTCTCTCTGGGGTGGACGGGTTTGGTCTCGTGAGCGAATTTTTTGAACTTCTTGATGAGCAAGCTTTTGTTTTCGGAGTTGGCTTAATTGCTCTGACGTTCGTTTTTCCTCGTGGTTTAGCTGGCATTGGAACAAAAAATAAGCAACAAACGGGTAGCTGAACAACAAATTCCATGCGGTTGATTTTCGCTAAAAACAATCAATTAGGTAAGACCTGATTGATCGTTTGGTTGTAATACTTTCATAACTAAACAATCGAGTATCAGACAAGTGACTGTTATGAAATCGGCCGTATCAGGCAAATTCTTAACATTCTCAGAATTTGTTCAAATACTCAAAAAGGAGAATAAAAATAGTTTGATGCGCCTGGTGGCGCTGCTCTTCGCTTTTATGGCTACCGCTGCTTGCGGTAGCTGAGGAGCTTTCTTGTCATCTCAGCGGTAGCAACTACTTTTTGACTGCTCAGACTTGAGCCTCTTTAACCTAAAAGCTCATACACGAAACGTAATAGTAGACGTCGTGGACTCAACGGGCTTTTACCGAATTGTCGATGGGATATAGATCACCGTCGGTGGTACTAGGGGTGTCATATAGTTGGGTGGCTTCGCGAGAAAACAAATGAAGACTGGGAGCTATCGAGCATATGTTTGATGATCCCTAACTATTTCACTGCCAAATTACTTACGGATATAGAGGTATTTCGATATATCTAAAAATATCTGTTCGGTACCTACGTTTGCCTGAGCGGCATGGTCGCTATGCTTGTCGTCCACGGCGATTACGTATCGTCTATCAGGCCCCCATCGTCTAGCGGCCTAGGACACCACCCTCTCAAGGTGGCGGCACGGGTTCGAATCCCGTTGGGGGTGCGAAGGTTATCGGTCGCGTAGCATAACCTCGGCTCATTACAGAGTTGATTGAGATGTTGTTTCACTAAGAGTTGCGAATAAATGAAAAGTTCGTGCACTCTTGATAATCAAATTTTTTTAAGAGCGCCGTGAGGCGTTGGTTTTCCACTAAGGGTAATGTCATCTGAGTTAGCTATAAAAGGTTCAGTGAATAGATGACTACTTGGCACAACCACTTACCAACAGGTATGAACGCTAGAGATTTTGAGATTGAATCATCTGAGACTCTTCCTTCGTTGTGGGCAAAAGTCTGGAGAAACAGCCCGCAGCGAAATGTCCTTTACGACGAGGACTCCGGTTGGGTAACCGGCGGTGACCTGTTGCGTCGTTCAGAACTAGCAGCTAGAAAGCTTGCAGCAGCGGGGATTATTTCGGGCGACAGAGTTGTTTTGAGTGGATCCAGCTCCACCGATTTTGTTATCTGTCATGTGGCGATATTGCGGCTCGGTTGTGTTGTTGTTCCCGCTAATGGTGCCTACAGAGAAGAAGAAATTAAACACGTAATCCAGGACTGTCGACCATCAGCTGCGATTGTGGATAATTCTGCGTGGGAGCCTTGGATCAAGAATATCGATTCGACGATAATCGTAACTAGCTTGCAGATACCGTTGCCTAACGGTCCGACGATTCCGCTGGACCAAGTTAATTCTGGGGACCCTGCGTACATCGGGTATACCTCCGGGACAACTGGCAGACCCAAGGGAGCTTTACTGTCGCATCGGAATTTAGTGAGCTCGGTTCGAGCTCTTGAATTAGCCTGGCGATGGGTTAAGGATGACACCCTGATATTGACTTTGCCTTTGTTCCATATGCATGGACTTGGAGTAGGTATCCACGGAGGTTTGACGGTTGGTTGTAAAATTATTCTTCAAAAAAATTTCGACCCGGAAAAAGTTATTGAGGCGAGTGAACAGTTCAAGGCGTCGATGTTTTTCGGTGTTCCGACTATGTATAGTCGGCTTGTTGAGTCCCCTCGCGCTCCCGAACTGAAACGACTACGTTTGTGCGTTTCGGGGTCCGCTCCCTTATCAGCGGACCTTCATATGAAGTTTGAAGAAATAACTGGCCAGAAAGTGATCGAAAGGTATGGCATGACAGAAACGGTCATGCTTGTGTCAAACCCATATGACCTAGAGCGTCGCGCTGGCTCCGTTGGATTTCCGTTACCTGGAGTAGAAGTGAGATTGTCTGAAGAACTTTCCGAAATAGAAGTAAGCGGTCCTAATATTTTTGAAGGCTACTGGCAAAACCCTGACGCGAATAGCGAAGCGTTTAATGATGGCTGGTTTAGGACCGGTGACATTGGACAGCTAGATGATGATGGATACTTATCTATAGTTGGCCGTGCTAAAGAGTTGATTATTTCCGGTGGGTACAACGTATACCCACGAGAAGTAGAAGACGTTTTGAATCAGCACCCAGATGTAAAGGAATGTGCTGTTGTCGGCCAAATGAGTGTTGAATGGGGAGAAACCGTAGTGGCATATATTGTTTCTGACCGACAATTTGATGATGAAGAACTCAAACTATTTGCTGGTACTTATCTGACAGACTTTAAGAGGCCCAGAATCACATACGGAGTAGATGCTCTTCCTCGTAACGCTTTGGGAAAGGTTCAAAAACACCGGCTAGTAGAGGGAAAGGTAACCGATTAAACGCTCTTTCGGCTGTCCATAGCAGCGAGCCTTGAGGACTGTGCTGACTCATCATCGAAATAGGTTTGACTTTTGCGCTCTGCAACTACTCTCTCGTTGTACATCTGGATCTCTAAATCTCGATGTTCGCTAGTCCAGCCGAGTTCTGCAGCCATCAAAGAAGCCGCATCAGGAGCAGCATCAGATGCTCGATCCCAAGATTCGATTGATAAACGGGTCCTTCGAGTTAATACATCCTCTAAGTGGAGAGCGCATTCAAATCGGGCAGCGTGAACTACTTCAGCCCGCAGATAAGGATAACCAGGCGATAGTCGCTCTATTAGCTCAGGCGATTCGGCAATGATGTCAAATACTTCATGTATCCGGTCTCCGTGCCGATCGAGGAGGTGTCTCACCGTGGCTACGTCGATGTTGTTCTCTTTTGATAAGGAGGTAATTTTTTCTTCTAACTTAAGAAAATTCTCTGCTCCGACAAGCTGTATTTCCTTTGTCCTACTCGGAGGAACCCAGCGAGGAACTGCAGTAACAGCGGCGTTGACTGCATCACTTGCCATTACCCGGTAAGTCGTATATTTGCCGCCAGCTATCGAAACAACTCCTGGCGTCGGATGAAACACATGATGCTCGCGACTCAGCTTTGTGGTGTCGTCAGACTCTCCAGTAAGCAGCGGTCTGAGGCCAGCATATACGCCCTGAATGTCGCTTGTGTCGAGCTTGTTCTCTAATAGCTCATTCACACGCTGCAACAGGTAGCTAATATCATTGCTAGTTGCAGCTGGATGGGCTCGGTCTAAGTCCCAATCAGTGTCTGTGGTGCCAATAATCCAGTGATCACTCCATGGAATAATAAACAAAACACTCTTCTCTGTCCGAGACACGAGACCGGTTGATGACTTTATTCGGTCTCTGGGAACTACGAGATGCACGCCCTTAGACGAGCGAACCTTTTTTTGGCTAGTCTCGGCAGTCTTGTCACGCGCTAACTGTTCGACATCGTCAGTCCATACTCCCGTCGCATTTATAACACAGCTAGATCTGACTTCTATACGACGACCAGATTCCGTGCAAACAGCTCTAACTCCAACGACTTTGTCACCATCTTTCAGAAAATCTACTACTTGTGTAGAGGTCAGGATGTGGGATCCATACCCTGCGGCCGTGCGAGCGACAGAGATTGTGTAACGAGAATCATCGGTGAGAGCATCCGAATAGATAATCGCTCCGCAACCCTTCACCATCTTTATGTCTGGAGATAGACGTTGAACCGCTTTTGGTCCGACGTGTCTATGGCGGGGTAATGAATTACGGGTACCAGCAGCGAATAGATCATATAGGCCAATCCCGAGCCCAACGTAGATGCGTTCCCAGAACCGGTGTTTGAGCGGGTACAGAAAAGAAACTGATTTTACGAGATGTGGAGCGAGTTCATTAGTCAGCAAGTTTCGTTCTCGTAAAGCTTCGAGAACGAGCCTAAAGTTGAGCTGTTCGAGATATCTGACTCCGCCGTGAATCAGTTTTGAAGACCGACTAGAGGTACCAGAAGCCAAATCTCGCTGTTCGAATAAAGCAACATTTAGA
>CAJQGN010000195.1 GCA_905477545.1 uncultured Acidimicrobiales bacterium
CTATGCCATTCAAAAGAGGCACACTCATGCCCCAACCAAAACCAAACAACATAATCCCAGGAGCCAGATCAGCCCAGTAGTTAACGTCGCTCCCTAGACGAACCAGCTGCCAACCGATAGCCAGAATTTGCAGGCAAGCTCCAAGACGACAAAGTCTAATCGGGCCAACCCGATCAGCTACTCGACTGAAAATTATGATCGAAGTAAAGGCCGCTACGGGACCAACCGTTAGGCCTACCCCAATGCCAACAGTCGAATAGTCCCAGACATTTTTCATAAAAAAGGGCCAAACTAGCCATATCGACTGCGAACTAATTCCAATCAAAAAGTTAGCTAAGTTGGTAACCCAAACGCCACGTCGCCTTAATAGTTTCAAGTTGAGTAAAGGTTCAGGATGACGAAGTGAATTGACCACAAAGAGAACTAACGAGAATGCCCCCAACGCAGCAACGCCCACAGTTGCTACTGAGCTATAGCCCCAAAGCCGACCTTGCATGATCGCCGTTACAACAGCAGCTATAGCAATAGTTCCAGCTGCTGCTCCAAGAACATCTAACCGCTGACGGTTTTTATTAACCAGAACTTCGTCAAGAAAAAACAATGCACTGATGAAGAGAAGCAACGCCACTGGTGCACTAACTAAATAAACCATTCTCCAGCCACCAATAGACAAGATAAAAGCCGCTGCGCTCGGAGCAATTGCAGCTGCTAATGGGCCAGCTGCTGACCAAAGCCCTACTGCGGCGGTTCTTCTCGATTCCGGAAAAAGTGGCAGCACAAGGGCCAATGAGGAAGGCAGGATCGCTGCACCCGCGAATGCCTGTAATAATCGAGATAAATTAAGCAGCCAAACCGAAGGTGAAGTGGCTGAAAAGACCGCCGACAGGGCAAACAGCAGCAAGCCCATTTGAAAGATCTTTTTTCGTCCAATTTTGTCAGCCAAGCGACCACAGAGAGGTAAAAACGCAGCCGTTCCAATAAAGAAGATTGCTACTCCCCAACCCACATCAGCTGCTGAAACTCCAGGAAATCCCCTCTGGATATCATCAAGAGCGATGTTCGTAGCGGTTGTGTTAAAGCCTACGAGAATTGTTCCGAGAGACGCTACGAATAGAGCACGCCAGGCACGCGCCGGAACGGCCTCAGTTTTATCATCTGCACTTTTCAGTGTTTCTGATTTTAAGTAAGACCTATTTGATCCGTCAGCCAATTGAATTCTTGGAACTGCAGAAAGAACGACCGAAAACTGGCGACGCACTATCCATAGCCTACGAACCTATAGAATCGATTACTTACAGAAATCAAAAAATGATTTGAATTTTATTCAATGTCAATAAATACTCAAAAACGAGGTCAGCATGCGGTTCGGACTCACTTATGACTTTCGAAATCCACCAAAATTTCAAAGAAATTCCGCCGATCTTTACCAACAATTAATTGATCAAATAGTAACCGCCGAAACATTAGGGTTTGATCAAGTTTGGTTAACAGAACACCACTTCACTAATGACGGTTACAACCCTTCGGTAATGCCGATGGCAGCAGCCATTGCTTCTCGAACAACTCGTATACGCATTGGAACTTTTGTTTTGATTCTGCCATTTCACGACCCGCTGCGCGTTGCTGAAGACGCCACTTGTGTGGATCTAATCTCGGGCGGTCGTTTCGATCTGGGGGTCGGTCTCGGGTACACGGCAGATGAATACCAAAAACTCGGTATCGACCGACGAGAACGCGCCGCTCGCCTGGAAGAAGGGCTAGATATCATCAAACGGCTTTGGTCCGAAAAAAGTGTTTCCGTCGATGGACAATTTACTCAATTACATCAGGCGACTCTTTCACCTAAACCTGTGCAGTCTCCTCACCCTCCTATATGGATTGGGGCTCGCGCCGGTAAAGCAATCGACAGGGCCGGACGGCTTGGCGCAAATCTCCTTACCACAATCGGCCCAGATCCAGCACCTCGTTTTAGAGATGCATTATCTGTGAATGGTTTCAGGCCAGATGAACATGAGATCGGACAACTCCGACTAATTTACTGTGCTCCGACTGAAGACCAGGCATGGTCTGAGGTAGCTGAATTCCTTCACTTATCTATGAGCTACTACGGCAAAGTCATGGGAGAGACGCCTGAAGCAGCGGGCGATGAAAATCTTTGGAATTTTACTTCTCCTGAAGAGATTCGTTATTCCGGGCTTGGTCGAGCTGCAACTATAGGCACGCCAGATCAAGTTATTGGAAAACTAGATAGCTGGCTTGAGAACCATCACTGCAGCCAAATTATTTGCTCGACTCACTTAGCTGGAATGGACCCGGCAAAGTCGACCGCATCTATGCGCCTATTTGCAGAAGAGGTCATGCCTCACTTCAAGTAAGTGCGGCATCGCTCAACTGTTTAGCGCCCTTTAAAAGTAGGTTCTCGTTTGTCTACAAACGCCTGTGCAGCTTCCTTATGATCATCAGTTTGGCCAGTGCGAATATGGTGTGACGCTTCCATGTCCAAACACTCGCCCATCTCACCATTAATGGCTCGATTTAGATTTTCTTTCATATAGCGATATGCAACCGTAGGACCGTGAGCTAACCGGTGGGCAACGGCATGAACCTCGCTCATCAAATTCTCTTGAGAAAAGACATCGTTCACTAGACCTAGTTGTTTGGCTTCTTCCATACCTACTTTTTCTGACAGAAAGTACAGTTCACGAGCTTTGGCCGAACCAATAAGCCGACTCATAAAATATGTTCCACCGTAGTCACCGCTAAACCCGACCCGGGCAAAAGCCGTAGTCATGATCGCGTTATCAGAGGCATAACGAAGATCACATGCTAGCGCCATAGAAAGACCAGCTCCCGCTGCTGCCCCTGGCAAAGCTGCAATTGTTGGCTTAGGAATTTCGAACAACTTGCCGGAAGTATCTCTTTGACTTCGACGCTGAAGGTGAACCCGAGCATCGTATTGCGCAGAGCTTCCACCCCCTTCGCCACCAGCTTCTGCCATACCCTTGACGTCGCCTCCAGCACAGAACGCACCACCGGCACCGGTCAATATGATTGCGCCAACGTCGCTAGCATTTTCAGCGTCTGCCAGAGATTGAATTAAGCCCTTCAACATGGGATCTGACAGAGCGTTTCGTCTATCCGGACGATTGAGGGTAATAGTCATTACGCCATCGTTAACCTCTGCTGTCACATCATTAGTGCCGGTATCTATGCTCCGCTCAGACATTAATTCTCCTAAGTCCTTTGATAAAGAAATTTACTACTTGCAGTATTGCTGAGATCTGATCCCTACGCCCGGTGAAAACGACTTTCGACCCTGACCACTTAATTTATCCGCCTGCGCCTTCAGTAAACCCTAGTTCCACTTCAACGCTGCGTAATTCACCGTCAATGGACATTACTTCGACGATAACTCCCCCCCCGATTTGGCTGTCCCGCACGGCATCGACGAGATCTTCTACTTCACGTATTCGGGTGCCATCAAATTTTGTAATTAGCTCACCGACTTTCAGACCGGCGGCATTCGCTGCTCCGTCTTCGCTAAGGCCTGCGATTACCACACCCTCCTCAGCACCCTCAAAGATCCCGTACTGGATTCGGCTTGTTTCATCTAGATTTGACAAATCTATAACGTTGACGCCAAGCAGTGGCCGTTTCGGTATTTCACCTGTTAACAACGTCATGATCACTGGTCGCGCGTGATCTATTGATATGGCAAAACCTATACCCTCGGCATCGCCAGCGATCGCAGTATTTACACCAATCACTTCTCCGTACGCATTTACTAAAGGCCCACCAGAGTTACCCGGATTAATCGCCGCATCGGTTTGAATAAGTTGAGTTAAACGTCCAGCCATCAGCTGAAGCGAACGATCTAATGCAGAAACAATTCCAGTTGTGACTGTCGGCGTATCTCCTAGCCCCAGAGCATTACCAATAGCCAAAACTTCATCACCAACTTCGACATCTGCCGAAGAACCCAATCGAGCTGCTGCGAAACCAGTCCCATCGACTTTTAGCACTGCCAGGTCGCGTGTTGAATCTTTCTGAACAAGTTCCGCTTTATGCAGATCCCCATTTGATGTCATAATCACTATTGTCTGAGCATCCTTGACCACATGCGCATTGGTTACTACGTGCCCATCGCCGCTAACAAAAAATCCTGTACCGGCACCCCCAAAACCTCCATCGGTTTCAACTTGCACAACCGAGGGAGCTATAGCTTTAAGGACAGCTTTAATATCTAGCCTCTTGGTTTGGGTCATCTCAACAACTGGAGTTGTTGCACCAGTATTCCCAATAATTAACTGTTCAGCGATGCTCGTACTTTCAGAACTGTCACTGTTTGAATCATTTGGTTCGGACACGTAGATTCGCTGAGCATCGCCCAGAGACAACACAAGCAGACCAGAAATCAAAGCGCCTACGATAGCGCTAGTGATCATGGCTAAAAAAAATCTATACAAACTAATTCCAGAGGAACTATTCACAGTAATTAAGCTAGCGATCTACCGCCTCTAAAAGTTGTCACCATCGGCACAGAAATTAGGAATAATAATGAAAGCACAAAGCACTTCCATCGTCATCCCGGTCGAATCTATGGATGAAGCAGTTGGCCAATGGTCGACTCTGTTGGGAGTCGAACCGACTTTTGTGGACGGTGACAGATGGGCTCAATTAGATATTGGAGATACAAGGCTGTCTTTAGCTGGTTCTGATCGAAGTTCAGATGAGGTCGGATTACTCATCAAGGTCTCTGATGCTCGCGCTGCTCGACTGTCTCTGATTGAGATAGGTTTTAAAACTGGATCACTGGTTTCGGGTAGTCATGAAGAAAGATTCAACGTCGAAAATCTCAACGTCCCCGTGACTTTCTATTCAAAATATAGTTAGTTACATATCTTGGTTTTTTTAGTGGGTTAACAGTTCCAGTGCACTGTTGGCAAGATGTTCAACCTGGTACTTGAATATTTCAGTATCGACATCTTCCTGATCTCCCATAACTCCTTGCAGGTACCGATTCAGCACTCCCTCTACAATTGCTGCTAAACGCCAATAAGAAAACGCTCGGTAATAGTCAACTCCCGAAACGTCACGGCCTGTTTCGTCCTGGTACCAACTCAAAAGTTCTTCCCGCGTGGCAAAACCTCCAGCCATCGTAGGGGCGCTTGAACCTGCGGGTATCTCATCTGGAGACACCCAGTTATTGAGTAAGTACCCAACGTCGGCAAGAGGGTCACCTAACGTGCATAGCTCCCAGTCGAGCACTGCCAGAATTCGGCCAGAATTTGTGAGCATATTGCCTAGTCGGTAATCACCGTGAACAATTGTCGCTCCGACTTGAATAGGTTTGTTATCCGCGAGAAGCAGCTGTACTTGCTCCATTTCCTTAAGCTCACGAGTTTTGGATTGTTCCCACTGTCTAGTCCAACGGCGAAGTTGTCTTCCTAAATAATCTTCTCGTTTACCGAGCTCACCCAACCCTATTTGGCTTGGCTCAATCGCATGTAATCTGCCTAAAACCTCAGCAACAGCGCGCCCTAATGCCCGTCGCTCCTCTACTGGCACAGTTTCCGCATCCTCTTGACTATGCAATACAAAGCCTTCTACATATTCCATTACATAGAATGGGGCGTCATTTACAGCCAGATCCTCGCAAACACCGAGTGCTTTAGGGACAGGAACGTCTGTTGTACCCACAGCTGAGATAATTCTATGTTCGCGTTCCATGTCATGTGCTGTTGCCAACACATGGCCAAGGGGTGGTCGGCGCAACACTTTCTCATTACCATTAGTATCCGTAACTTTGTATGTCAGATTTGAATGGCCACCAGCGATTAGCTCATATGTTAAGGGCAATTCAATGCCAGCAATATTGTTGCTGAACCAATCAGATACTTGCTGATTCTGAATTCCATCAATATCTTTCTGCATCATATTTTCCTCAAAAATAAGTAACCACTAGGCTTTTGTTTGCTCTGACAAGCCCAACAGAAGCTAGTCGTAGTGGTAAAAGCCTTGACCCGACTTTCTTCCAAGAAGACCAGCGTCACACATTCGGCTAAGAAGCGGTGGGGCCGCAAATAGTGGTTCTTTAAATTCTGCGTAAAGTGAGTCGGCTACTGCCATTGTGGTATCTAACCCAATCAGGTCGCACAATGCCAAAGGACCCATTGGGTGGTTACAGCCCAACACCATTCCTGCATCTATGTCTTCTGGGCTAGCGAAACCTGATTCCATCATCCGAATCGCTGACAACAGGTAGGGAACCAGAAGAGCATTTACAACAAAACCAGCTCGATCTTGGCTACGTACAACCCGTTTCCCTAGTTGATCAACTGCAAATTGTTGACAAATCGCTGCCGTTTTGTCTCCTGTTAGAAGAGAAGTAATTATCTCTACTAAACCCATGACCGGAACTGGGTTAAAAAAATGTACACCTATAACTTGTTGCGGGCGGTTCGTGGCCATCGCGAGTTTCATTATCGGAATCGACGAGGTGTTACTCGCCAGTATTGCTTCCGGGTCATCAACAACATCGCTCAAGCGCCGAAAAACTTCTAACTTTGCTTCTTCTTGCTCAACAACAGCCTCTACAACGAACTGACAGTCAGCAAGAGCTGTTAATTTTGTAGAAAATGAGATGTTTCCTAAAACTTCATTGTGTTTCTCTTCGCTTAGCTTCCCTGAACGTAGTGCTCGCCCCAAACTCTTTTCGAGACGTTGCATACCAATTTGAAGGGCGTTTTCGTTTGCCTCAACAATCTTCACTGCGCAACCGCTGCGCGCCGCTACTTCCGCTATCCCAGAGCCCATAAGCCCACAACCAACCACACCAAAGCGTTCTATAATCACAATTGCAACGTTATCGCAGGGTTGATCAAGAGGCGCTCCAAGATCAACTCTTTACGTCTAATCGACTTTCTTCAATAGCACTTTGAACTGCCTCAACTACTTCTTTGGCGGTTGCTCCAGGAGTCAGAACTCGCGCAATTCCGGCAGCTTTCATCGATTCAAAATCTCCTTCAGGAACTATACCTCCCAAAATAACCGGAATATTTGCACCCGCTTTTCGTAGCTCGTCTGTCACCATCGGCAAAAGCGCTTCGTGTGCTCCCGATAGCATCGATACTCCAATTGCAGAAACATCCTCATCTATTGCGGCAGCAACAACTGTCTGTGGAGTTTGGAAGAGCCCGGTATAGATAACCTCATAGCCAGCGTCGCGAAGAATTCGCGCCACAATTTTTACTCCTCGGTCGTGTCCATCAAGACCTAACTTTGTAACTAGTACACGTTCCGCCATGACTGTTGACACTACCTGGAGTTTGCTGAAACAGCGAACGAGTTTCCGCTTCTCAGCACTAAACCAAAGGCGATTTCCCAACCTGTCGGTTCAACTTCGAGCGCAGTTAACATCTCGTCACTCTCCACCCTGGACTTTTTTGCGCTATCTAATTCCAGAAATTCTTCAGCCATGGCTCTGGCCAATCGCACCACGGCCTGACTCATACGACTTTCTGTGGAGTCCACAGCCAAAATAGCCAAATCAAACATTTTTTGGGCCTCAACAGTAGCACCCTGACTAGCATCACTAAGTGCCAAAACTAACATGGCTGTTCTCTCATCTAGGTAGGTGCCGCGACCATCATTGAGCACTTGTCGAGCTATCGTTTGCGCCTGTTTGGCGTTGCCGCTTGCTGCCTGTGCTAGGGCAAGAGTACTTGAGAGATAGGCATTTGGACTCGCTGCTACTGGTTTGATAGCTCCTAAAGTTTTTAGCGAGTCATCCACACGGCCTAGCTGTATTTGCAACAGACCACGCGTTATGTCGAGATCGACGGAACCTATCACCGGTCTTCCGCCAAACGCAGCACCAGCTTGATCCAAATGCTCTAATGCTTTCTCAGCGTCTCCGCTTTGAGAAGCAGCTCCTGCTGCCACCACTCTCGCAAAGCCTTCTAGCGGCTTTCCTGGCATAGCTAGCGCTTCAGCTATACACATGTCATGGCTTATTCTGCTATCACTTAGGCTTCCTAAAGCAGCGTAAGCACGGCCTAAAAGACCAAGCGCTTGAACAACCCCAAAAACATTTTCGATCTCACGAAATACAAGTTCTGCTTCATTAGCGCGAGCAATTGCAGCTTCTACTTGGCCTGACCAAAGCAATGCTGATGCTAATAAAAGATCCATCATCGCTTCGCCGAATCGCTCACCGCGCTCGTGACTTACATCGCGGACTTTGCGGGCGAGCTCTTCAGCTTCATCTCGCATACCGCGATGAAACATGAGAAACGCCAGAAGACCCTCAGCAAAAGCTAAGCCAGACAGGTCATTTATTTCTTTGAAAAGGGAAATAGCTTTGCCGACGCGCTGATCAGCTTCTTCTAATTCTCCGCGCTGGAAAGATAGCCAAGCCAAGTTCTCCAGGCACCATGCCAGACCTTGAATGTCATCTAGCTGAATGAAAATACTTCGTGCTTCTTCGAAATACTCATCGGCTCGAAGGTGTTCACCATTGTAAATAGCTGACAGGCCTTGAAGCCTCAAGGTTTGCGCTATTTCTCTCGAGGCACCCAGGCTTCTAAATTTGCTTAATGCTTCTTCATACAGTGCAGTTGCATCGGTCGGGTCATCAGAGGCAGCCACAACTTCGCCCGAAAGCCGTATCGCTAGTGCAGTACCTTTTTTATCTCCGACTCGATCTGCTAGCTGTCTTACGAAAACAGCATCGTCTTGTGCGCCAGCCAATTCGCCCAATGCTAGCCTTGCTCTTCCGCGGCATAGGGCTAAGTTGATGTTTCTGGGGTCATCATCTCGTAACATGTTCATCGCCCTCGTGAACAATTCGGCTGAAGAGTAATGACTATCTCTCTCCTCACTCAGTAATCCGGCTTTCCCAAGCCAATCGACTGCCTTTTCTGAAAGCTCACTATCAATTTCTTGTTTTTCGCGGCCTAACTCCGCAGCAGCAGCATAAT
>CAJQGN010000196.1 GCA_905477545.1 uncultured Acidimicrobiales bacterium
CTTTGGCAGTTATGGGGCCTACCCCAACCCATGCGAAATCAGCTACTTTTAGTCCTTCTAAGGGCAAGACCGACCTTGGGATTTCACGATCTTTGGGAAAGGTCGAGCGCGCGGCCAGCTCATCTCGTATCTCTTTTGAGTGTTCGTTGACATGAGGAGGCTTTCGGTTCCCTTTCACACGTTCATTGTCAAAGGAGACATACCCGCCAGGTAGCTTCACATCATCCAAACCCCTGCCCGTTTCAGATTCAACCCAAAAGTTTCTGATAGCAAGGTGATCGAAATTCATTAGATCTTCAGCATCATTTATTGGGGCTAAGGTGGCGCCTAATTTTAATGCTCTGCGCATCAAGGTGTCTTTGGGGTAGCGCTTACACAGGCTTGCCACTGCATTGTAAAGATCTTCGAAAGTGTGTTCAGCAGGCTCGCCGTTAAGCACACGGTTATCGAATGTCATCCAGTCTTCATTAGTCCAACTTTCATCAACAATGCCTTCTTCAAGCAACCAGGGAAGCAACGCTTCAATCAATTCGCCTCGACATATGGCTATTAACCAACCGTCGGAAGTGGGAACACGAAGCTGCAGAGCAATCGCCAGCCGAACTTCTGTTCCTGTGCGGTGAATATCTTTCCCTTGAATTTCATATGCTTCCATTGCGTTAAGTAGGGTCCACGTCATCACAGCCTGAGCAGAGACAACTACTTTTTGTCCCTCTCCGGTTGTCAGCATTCTCCTGTGACTAACCAAAGCTGCCACCGCAGCTTCGGCTCCTGCGTGTCTCCAAACTTGGGGAATCGTAGCTTTGACGGGTGCACGTTCGGGCACGCCCTGCACGTTTACTGGCCCACCTAGGGAAGCTAGGGTCAGCTCTGAATACGGATCGCCGACACGAGGCCCAAACTCACCGAATGGGGTTATCAACACGTGGACTAGTTTCTTGTTTTTTTCTAAGATATCGTCACTTGAAATCCCTGCTTGGGCAAGAAGCCCTGGGGTATCAGATTCGAAAATAAAATCAGCAGTCTCAACAAGGTCCTCAATCAACAGCCGGCCGCTCTGTGTATTTAAATCGATCACGATTGAACGTTTGTTTGAGTTGTAGGCACAGAATTGCAAGCTACGAAGATCAGACTCGTCATCTTTTTGTAATGGCAAGGCGCCTCGGCTTCTAACGCCTCCAACAGGTTCAACTTTTATTACGTCTGCACCTAGCTCTCCAAGCATCCACGGGCCAAGTTCTCCGCGTTCATCAGTAAGATCCAATACACGCATTCCATCGAGCGGTCGCGCCACAGAAACGTCTTCCTTTAGCTTGCTTGAACCTGCTTGTTTCATTGATCTTTCGATTGCCCCTTCATGTCTTCCCCAATAGACGATAGTTTGCTTAGATGGTCGATGGGTGTAGTTCGATAAGAGAAGAGCTCAAACCGATACTTGAGCTGGTGGAAAGCAAAGCTCACGCTGCCGATAAACTTCGCCAACCAGACTTGGAAGTCATCAAAAAACTTGCCGAGAGTAATCTTTTAAAACTTTTGGTGCCTAGAGAATACGGTGGCAGAGGAGAACCTCTTTCTGTTCTTGTCGAATTCTCCGAGACGCTCGCATTTTCTCATGGCTCAACTGCCTGGGTAGCAATGACGTGCAACGAGGAAGCTGGTATCGCTGCAGCATACTTACCTCCGGAGAACCTTAAAAATGTATGGTCGCAACAGCCTGACGTGATAATCGCTGGTTCAGGTGTTGCTCATGGTAGAGCTCACAGAGTTGAGGGCGGCTGGGAATTGTCAGGACGCTGGAATTTCGTGAGCGGGTGCACTTCTTCTGATAAGTGGATACTGAACAGCATCGTCCAAGATTCATCTCCACTTCAGTTATGTTTCGCTCTACTGAATGCAGACTCTTCTTTAATAGAAAAGACTTGGCTCACCTTTGGGCTTAGAGGAACTGGATCCAACGATGTGGTACTCGATAATCACTTTGTTCCGTCTGACTCCGTTGGAGTCGTGGCCAATCACTCTTTACCTATTCCCGAAACTCCATTCTACCGACTGCCCTCTGGACTAAGATTTCCCTTTCCAAAAACTGGCATTGCAACCGGTTTAGCTTTTCGAGCGATTCACGAATTCAAGAAACTCTGCAGTACCAAAAAACCTCTGAACTCAAAACTTGAGTTGCGTAATCGACCTGACGCTGCTGCCGCTATCGCGAAAGCCGAGGCGCTGGTTCGCTCCGGAAAAGCGTGGGTTAGTGAGACGCTGCACGATCTGTGGGCCAGCGTCGCGGCCGGATCCGAAGTGACTTCTGAACGGCATGCTTTAGCCCGGCTAGCTTGCTCGTGGTCCGTGCAAAATTCTGTAGCAGCAGTTGAGCTAATTACTTTATCTGCCGGTAGCAGCTCAAATTTTGAAACATCGCCACTCGCTCAGCTAGCTGCGGACATCAGGGCTGTTGCCGGCCATTTCACGGTTGGGAACTACCAAATCGACACTGCAGGAAGAGTCTTACTCGGGCTTGATTCGGACGATCGCTCTTTTTAACTTTTGTTCATCAATTTTCTGTTGTGTGGGATCTGTGCAAACTAACCGCTATACCTGACAAAGCCGAGGTCGCCGGTGGAAACCGCTCGAATACTAGAGGGTCATGACCGGGAACAATGACCCCGTCTTCGCCAGCTAATTCTCTCAAAATACCATAGCCATCTATCATCTTGCCTACGTCTAGCACGATTGGAAAGGGCCGCCCTTCATCCATATTTTCGTAATAGTGAGTCGCGTCAGAGGCCAAAACAACAATACCAGAACCGGTGTCGACTCGGACCACCTGTAAACCGCGGGTATGACCGCCTACGTGGTGCATAGATAGGCCAGGGGCAAGCTCTATATCACCGCTGTGAAATCGAACCTTCTCATCAAATACCCGTTCCACTAAATCTTTAATATGCTCCACTGTAAACGCGTGTCTGATGGCTTTTCTTCCCATATCCCTTCCTGTCGCAAACGCCATTTCTTCATCTTGAACATGGAACGTTGCATTCGGGAATTGCTTGACACCACCAGCATGGTCGTAATGAAAATGTGTCAAAATCACATCAGCTACTTCGCTAGCCTTAATTTCAAATAATGCCAGCGCTTCTTCCGCAGTGCGAAGGAGTGTTCTATTCCTTTGCTGGGCGTCGGAGCTATCAAAGCCAGTGTCGACGACCCAGGTTCGTCCGTTAGCGTTACGAATCAACCAGATAAAGTAGTCCATCGGCATAGCTGAATTTTCGTGTGGGTCGCCACCTAAAAAATGTTCGCTTCGGACAGCATCTCTCTGCGCATACTTGATTGCGTAAACCGAATAAGCCATCAGCTCTGCCCTGACTGTTGTTCCTGATAGCAAGATACTGCGTACCAACACAAATTGTCGTAGATAACGTTGTCCACATTTAGCAAGCGAACAGCTGGTTACACCTAACGCTTGTTCGCTTCACTAACAAGCGTTTGACCACCTAACGACCGTTTGATACGATATTGAGTCGATGGCAAGAACTCTGGACATTCGAAAAACTCCTGTTAGCCCACAACTACCTCAACAAGAAGCCGTTCGAACCCGTATTTTGGACCAGGCTGCTC
>CAJQGN010000197.1 GCA_905477545.1 uncultured Acidimicrobiales bacterium
GATAGTGAAACAAGTAGATTCAGTTACATTTTGGTAGACGAATTATTAGGTGTGTAGGTATGTCTGAGTTATCTGAGTTGGTTGATCCGGTGATGCTTCCTTCCATCGGAGGGGGAGAGATAGCGCTCCATCACTTGGGTGGCACTGGTCCTTCTGCGATGTTTGTTCATGCGACGGGATTTAATGCTCACACGTATGGTCCCTTTACTGAACGGTTATGTAAGGGATATTCGGTTTGGGCGCCAGATCTTCGGGCTCACGGTTGGAGTACAGCGCCCACTAATGGAGATTATGAATGGACAAGTCTCGCAGAGGATCTTCTTACCGTTGTTGATTATTTAGAAATTAGGACAGGGGAGTTGGACTGCGTCGGTCACTCGGTCGGAGCGGCGACGCTTCTGCTCGCTGATTCGCTTCGCCCTGGGCTGATTCGATCAATGTACGGATATGAACCGATCATGTGGCGGCCAGGAGAATGCTTCGCCAAAGGAGAAAACCCATTAGTTGCAGGTGCTCAAAAGCGACGCCAAATTTTTGATTCTCGAGCGCAAGCTCTTGAGCGATTTGCCTCCAAGGGTCCTTTTCGTGTCTGTAGAGCGGATGCTCTAAAGTCATATGTCGATTTTGGGTTCGAAATGCTTCCGAACAAATCAATTCAACTGCGCTGCTCGGGTATGCATGAGGCAGCTGTCTACGATGGCGAAAGAGTATCTACGACTGATCGCATTTTGAATTGTTTGGCTCCGGTAGTAATTGGTAAAGGAGCCGATGAAGGATTTGGAAACTTAGGAACGCCAGCTTTTGAGGCACTTCCTAATGCATCACTAAAAATTCATGCCGACCTCGGGCATTTTGGCCCACTCGAAGCTCCTAATCGCATAGCTGATGACGCAATCGCTTCGCTATGGTCACCGAGCTAAGTGCAGGTTGCTTACTGACTTGCTAAAAATTGTTTAACGCAACTGATAATTACTTCCGGTTGGTCTTGGTGCGCCATGTGGCCACAGTTTTGGATTATATGACCGACAGCATTCGGCGTTGCCCTCGTAATTCCGTCGACCATTTCCGCTGTTCCGTAATCATCGCGATCACCCTGAAGGGCTAAGACAGGGCATTCAATCTTAGGAAGTAAACTTCTGATATCGAACCGAGTGAATTCAGGATCTAGCCAGATACGTGCCCACCGGTCGAAAGTCGAAGCAGAGTCCTGGTGGTACTTACTTAAAGGAGAGAGTATCGAGTCGCGATTCTGCTTAATTTTTTCGATACCGGCGATGCATTCGATCTCGACAAATATGTGAGCTGCAATAGTGATTATGGCCGAAGCTTCTACCGCCCTGCTGCCGGAAGCAATTAAGGCGATGGAAGCTCCATCGCTATGTCCCAGAAGTATGGGATTTGTGATTTCAAGGTGCGCAATTAAAGCAGGTAGGACTGACTGTCCTTCATGGTGCATGAAGTCGCTTTCATAAACCTGAGGTCCTGAACTAGACCGACCATAACCACTTCGATCATAAAGAAGAACTGGCGATTCGGTTTGTTGATGGAGCAGCTCCGGTAGAGCGCGCCATTGACTTGAAGAACCGAGACCCTCGTGCAGCATAATAATCGTAGGTTTATCGGCCTTCAGGTCACCGATGACACGATAGAAGATTTGATGGTCAAAGAGATCTGCGTACCCGTCCATAAAGTTGATCAGCGTGTCTTTCGTCCTAGCGGCGCAGATAGTGCAAGTCGGCTGTCCGTGTGCCCACAAAATAGCACACAAAGGCTCAGCGCTGCAGTGCGGCAATAGCGGCAGGGTCCGGGTCGGCAGATGTCTTCTTAGCTATTTCTTAAGTTCTTCTTAGTCGATTCTTAAGTGTGATTGGCAAGGTTGCCACATGCGAAAATGTCTATTGATTGTCATAGCAACTATTTGTGTCTCGTGCGGAGGTGAATCAGCGAGTGATGCTGTCAGCGTTGCTTCATTAACAGAAAGTATTACTACTGGAGAAGTAAACGATAATGCAACATTAGCGCTAGTGGAAGAAGAGGTGTCCTATGAAGAGGCTCAACTCAACATGGCGGCGTGTATGCGTAAAGAATATTCGACCTGGCCAGACCCTGACTTCTCAACCCCAAGCGGGTATTCACCCAGTTCTTTGACCGAGCTAGGTATTGACCTTGGTGGAACAGACTTTCAGGAGGTACTAGATAGTTGCAGCGCTAATGAACTTCAAGGTGTGGTGGGACAGCAGCTAGGACAATCTCCTGAAGAACGGGCAGAAACAGAAGACGGAGTTCTGGAGCTCTTTACCTGCGTGCGAGAAAAGCCGGGATTCGAGGAACTACCTGACCCTAATTTTTCGCAGAATGGCTTACGAGCGATGCGTAGCATCTTTGTGGACGGGGGCTTTGACTTAACAGAATTTCAACTCGAAGCTCAAAAATGTATCGAAGAGGGGCGTGGAACTCTAGTTCAAAGAGGAGCTGGGAGATGAATAAAAAATCTACATTTGCTTTAACTGGAATTTTGATAGCAGTTGTGATGTCTGCTGTCGGTTTGTGGTCTTTCGGATCGCTTGGATCAAAAAACAGTTCAGGCGCTATACCAGCGATTGTGAAAGACTCGAGACGCACAGCCGCGGTCACAACTGTGGACTTCGTGAAAGAAACCGAAATTGATGGAACTCTTGGCTTCGGCCATGTGGACCGCCTTCCTAACCTTTCGACAGGGATTGTTACTTGGTTGCCTCAACCGGGAAGCGTCATCGATTTCGGAGACGTGATCTACAAGATTGACGACGTGCCGGTTATTCTTCTGAGCGGTACAGTTCCAATGTTTCGGAATATAGATGCGACTACGCCCGCTGCTCTTGACGTCGTTCAGCTTCAAACTCATTTTCTTGAGATGGGATTCACTGATTCTTACCCGGTGACAAGGTCAATGCATGACCTCAATGAAGATCGATATGTAACCGATGTAAAAGATGCCGATATCAAAGATTGGCAAGAGTCGGTCGGAGTTGAACCAACCGGTCGTGTCAATAAAGGACAAATTGTGTTCAGGTCGGAGCCCATTCGAGTTGATGCTGTGACTGCTCAATTAGGCCAAGCAGTTAATGGTGGAAGCCTCATTGATGTCAGCGGAGTGCGCAGAGTGGTAACGGCTCAACTCGGTACTGATTTAAATGGCCTCATTGCTGTAAATGACATTGTTGAAGTTGAGCTGCCTGACGGCAAGCTTGTCGAAGGAAAAACGACTTATGTGGCTGATACTGTTACTCGACTCGTCCAGGGACAGCAGGAGACTACGTACCTTGAAGTAGTAATTGAGTTGGTGGGATCGGGAACTTCGTTCGATCAAAGCCCTGTCACCGTCAAAGTCGAAGAGATTCTAGAGCGAGGAGCAAATGCTGTTCCAATATCATCACTTCTAGCGTTGGCGGAAGGTGGTTACGCAGTAGAAGTGTTTGAATCTAATGGCACTGTCAAGCTAGTGGGAGTGGAGTTGGGGACCTTTCATGAAAACCAGGTATCGATCTCCCGAGGGCTTAGGCCCGGACAGTCAGTGATTGTTCCATGACGCGAGAAACCCCCCCCGCAGTAATGGAACTTATCGGCGTGCAAAAAAGTTACGCAGGCAATCCACCAGTTGAAGCGTTACGAGGCATTGACTTAACCATAAATGAAGGTGAATTAATTGGACTGGTGGGCACCTCAGGCTCCGGCAAAAGCACGATGCTCAATATTATGGGCGCCCTAGATCACCCGACAGAGGGAAAAGTGCGGATACAAGGGCAAGATTTGAGTGCTCTCTCGGACCGGCAGCTTTCAAGCTTGAGAGGAAAGCGAATCGGTTTCATTTTTCAACAATTTCATTTAATCGCCGGATTGTCTCTCGTCGAGAATGTTGCCACAGGGGTTCTATATCAGGGCGCCAGCCGGTCCCAAAGAATCAAGAATGGAATTAGGCTGCTAACAAAAGTCGGGTTGGGAAATCGGCTAGACCATCTCCCTCATCAGCTTTCTGGCGGTGAACAACAACGTGTAGCCGTAGCGAGAGCGCTCATGGGTGAACCCGCTATTATTCTCGCCGACGAGCCCACGGGAAACCTTGACTCCAAAACCTCTGAGGAAATAGTAAAGCTTTTACACCAACTCAATAAAGACGGAAGCACCATCATCGTTGTGACCCATGACCGAGAGCTTGCTAGCAGCTTTCCTGGAATGGTTACGTTACGCGATGGTTTAGTGGAGAGCGATTCGAGAGCGCAATGAACGCAACAATCAACTCCAGCCGTGTGACTCTTAGAGATTCGATTGTTCTAGGTACCCTTGGGCTACGAACACGAAAAACACGAACTCTGTTAACTGCACTTGGTATTGCTATTGGAATAGCAGCGATGATCTCTGTTCTCGGGATTACATCATCCAGCGATGCCCAACTTAAAGCGGAATTAGATGCTCTTGGTCCGAACCTCATAGAGATCACGCCGGGGGATTCCTTTACCAGCACCGAAGTGTCATTTCCAAGCGAAACATCAAAGGTGGTGCAGCGAGTAGGAACCGTGGAATCTAGTGCAGCGGTCTATGAAGTTGAAGCATCAGTTCGCCGCACTGAATTGATTCCCAAGCAACAAACCGGAGGTATGGCCGTTTTGGCAGTCGATCCCGAGCTGCTTTCCATGATCGACGGTGTCATAGCTACAGGCAGGTTCCTCGACTCGACAGCGGTAGGCATCCCACATGTCGTACTCGGATCAGTAACTGCTGAACGGCTCGGCATTATTAGTGTCTTAGGATCCCCGCAGGTTTACCTAGATGGCACATACTTTACGGTAGTAGGAATTTTGGAGAACGCTCCATTGGCTCCCAATATCGACCGAGCAGCACTAATTGGAGTAGAGGTGGCTACTGAACTGTTTGACTTGCAGCTTCAGCCTAGTCTCGTGTACGCACGCGTTAGCGAAGAGCTACTCGATGATCAACGACGTTTCGATGAAACGAGATCTGTAATTGCAGCATCTGTTTTGCCTAACGCCCCCAGTGAAGTGTTAGTGAGTCGCCCTAGCGACCTGCTAGTAGCTCGCGCCAGTACCCAAGACGCGTTTACGGGACTCTTATTGGGTTTGGGAGCCGTAGCTCTGCTTGTCGGTGGAGTTGGAATCGCAAACGTAATGGTTATCTCTGTAATTGAACGGCGAACTGAAATAGGAGTTCGTCGAGCTCTTGGAGCGTTGCGCAGACATATCCGACTTCAATTTGTTTGCGAGTCAGCCTTGCTTGCTGCTCTTGGCGGACTTGGTGGAGTTCTCTTAGGAGCCGTGATTACTATTGCTTATGCTCGTAGTCAAGATTGGATTGTTTCGATCTCGATTAGCTCGCTTGGTGCTGGACTCGGGTTAGCTGTTGTTATTGGTTCTAT
>CAJQGN010000198.1 GCA_905477545.1 uncultured Acidimicrobiales bacterium
GCCTCCATTTTGGTTGCATCTGTTCCTAAAAAAGCACGAAGAGCTCCGCTCTGCATCGGCGCATAGCCGATTTGGAATGCTTCTACGGTTTCACGCGTGAAACCGCGATTGCGCAAATAGGCCCGGGCTTTACCCGCATCAGGAGACGACAATAATCGCTCATTGAAGAATTGAGCGGATCGAGTTAGGAGTTCAGATACCAGTTTTTTTTCTTTATGTGCCGAAGCGTCACTAACATTCGTGTATTCAATGACTATGCCAGCTTTTTCAGCCAGCCATTCGACTGACTCGACGAAATCTAACTGCTCTATCTCTCTAATAAACTGAATTACGTCTCCAGATTTTTGGCAACCGAAACAATAAAAGAATCCCTCTTCTGCGTTTACAGAAAATGACCCTGTTTTTTCGGTGTGGAACGGACAAAGACCCGCCCACCGCATACCGACTTTTTTTAATGTGACGTACTGCGACACGACATTCACAATATCTGTTGCGTCTTTAATTTTCTGAACGTCATCGTCACTTATCGCCATGTCGCTTATGACGTTAGCCCCTAAATTCGTTGTCTCGAACTCCTGTGAGCGATCGATGTCGCAAGGTCATCGATAATCGAGACAGTTTTACGTCTGAAAAGGAAAAATAGGCAAGATTCCCTGTGCTTTTTCTAACATCGAATCAATCAGACGGCACTAAAGTTGCGCTTCGAATTTCTCCGAGTTCTCGTTCAAGTTTTTGCCATGATCGACAACTGTCTTCAGAGACATAAATGTCTCCGTATACCGACGTGGCCGCCACAACACCGGGAAGGTCTTTGTGAGTCGCTAGCCAATACATTGTGGAATTAGGAATATCAGGTAATGAAGCACGCTCGAACGTTTCCCCATAGTCATAGCTAACTTCGATACCTCCAGCTGCTCCGGGGATACCTCCTCCAACACATACAATGATAGTGCCATCACCCCATGGGGCTCTGACACAACGGGAGTAGGCCTGCTCTAGTTTCGAACCTTCGAAACTGGGGAATTCATGCCAAGTCCAAGAATTTCCATCATCGATGCTTCGCCCTAGGCCAAATGGTGATGTGATCAGAATTTCTGAACGGCCGTTAACCTCATGAATTGTAAGTCCGTGAACGTCATTGTAAAATTCGCCAGGTCCGAGCTCGCCAAGAGACTCCCACGTTATGCCTCTATCGCAGCTTTTATGGAGCCCGTCGATTTCTACTGAAGCCCAAACCACTTCCGGACGCGTTGGGTCAACAACTACGTTTGTGGTTCGCGGAACCCCAATGATGCACCGGTCGCTCATGGTTGTGGCTAGTTCTTCAAAAGATTCCCCGGCGTTATCTGAAGCGAAGAGACCCGGTCGGGTTCCTGCATAAATCCTAGATGAGTCATAAGGGTCGAAAGTTAGTGACCATATTGGCCTATCTCGTAATTCGGACAGCAACTTCCAGTTATTTCCGCCATTTTTTGATTCGTAGATTCCCGCTCCATCTACAGAAGCCAGCAAGTGCTGACAGTCCTCAGGGTTCTGCGCCAAAGAACGCACCGCACCTTCGAAATCCATCGGCCCTTGGATTTGACGCCACTTCTTCCCGGCGTCATAACCAATCCATAATCCCCCACCTATGGTTCCTACACATATGTCATAGCTCATTTCATTCCCCCACTACATAAACTACTTGCCTTCACCGGCAACACATTTGGATTATCGCCTATTACAGCCCCAATTTTTGGGTTAAATAAGAAACGAGTTCCTCTATTGGAATCCGTTCTTGTTCCATTGAATCTCTTTCGCGAACAGTGACTGCTCGGTCTTCTAGAGAATCGAAATCCACTGTTACACAAAAAGGAGTCCCAATCTCGTCTTGCCTTCTATAACGTTTACCAATGGTTTGAGTCACATCATAGTCACACATGAAATGTGGTTGCAGTAGTTTAAGAACCTCTTCAGATACAGGCAAAAGGGTATCTTTTTTTGACAATGGAAGAATCGCAACTTTGTACGGAGCAAGACGGGGATGCAATCTCAGGACAGTGCGCACCTCGTCATTAACTTTTTCCTCGTCATAGGCGGCTAGGAGAAAGGCCATCATCGAGCGAGTAGCGCCGGCGGCCGGCTCAATGCAATGCGGCACATAGCGTTCGCCAGTGCTCTGGTCAAAGTACTCCAGTTTCTGGCCAGATTTTTCGGCGTGCTGCTTTAGGTCATAATCGCCTCGGTTAGCTATCCCTTCTAGTTCACCCCACCCCCACGGAAACATAAACTCGACGTCGCTAGTACCTGAGGAGTAATGACTCAGCTCGTCATCGTCATGGGGACGCATACGCAATTTGTCCGCAGGAACTCCAAGTTCGAGATACCACTCATAACGCTCGCTCATCCAGTACCGATACCACGTATCAGCTTCTTCCGGTGGCACAAAAAATTCGAGTTCCATTTGTTCAAACTCGCGAGTCCGAAAAACAAAATTTCCAGGAGTTATTTCGTTCCGGAAAGATTTACCTACTTGAGCGATGCCAAATGGCGGTTTCTTCCTAATGGTTTCCAAAACATTCTTAAAGTTAACAAACATGCCCTGTGCGGTTTCAGGCCGCAGGTAAACCTCTGTTCCAGCTCCCTCAACCGGGCCTGCACTGGTTTTAAACATCAGATTAAATGCTCGCGCTTCAGTAAACGTTCCTTCTTTACCGCAAGTAGGACAAACGTTAGGGTCCTCGAGCTGATCTTCACGATGACGTGTTTTACAAGCAGTGCAGTCAACTAGCGGATCCGTGAAATTGGCTAGATGGCCAGAAGCCTCCCATATTTGAGGTGGACTAAGAATGGCAGCATCTAAACCAACAACATCGCTTCGCATCTGGACCATTGACCTCCACCAGGCATCTTTGACGTTTCGGAGCATAAGAACACCGAGGGGGCCATAATCGTAGGTACTCCGGAACCCTCCATAAATTTCCGCCGAGGGAAAAACAAACCCTCTTCTCTTGCAGAGGTTTACAACTTGATTAAAAAGCGTTGGTTCAGAAGAAGCCATAAAGGTTGAGGCTACCGAACCCGAACAGCTCCGCCATCTTCTTTGATGCTTACATCTAGAGCGAATTTGTGGTCTCTTATTACTCAAACATAATTACTTTATCTTCAGACTCTCAAGGAGTGGATATGCGCTTAGACGGAAAAGTTGCAGTAATCACCGGTGGCGGTAATGGTCTCGGCAAAGCCTGCGCTCAAAAATTCGCCAAAGAGGGAGCGTCTATAGTGATCGCTGACCTTATTGATGAACTCGGTGAGCAAACAGTCGACTCGATTAACACAGCCGGCGGAGAGGCAACATTTGTCCATTGTGACGCGGTAAGCCCATTAGATAACCAGGCAATGGTCACCCACGCCTTGTCCACCTTTGGATCTATAGACGTTCTAGTCACAGCCGCAGGGGTTAGTCATTCAGAGTATCGAAGCGGTGACCAAGAAGCCGACGTTAAATTTATTACTCGTCGGGCTGACTACTTAGAGAACCCTCATAAAGAATTACTAGAACTCGAACTTGAAGATTTTCGTAAAGTAATGACGATAAATCTCGATGGGACGCTCCTAGCGGCTCAGGCCTGCGCAGCACCAATGATCGAAGCAGGAAAAGGCGGATCGATAATTACTATTGCGTCAATCGCTGCGAAACACCCCGATGCAGGACCAATTCCCTATGTTTGTTCGAAATCTGCTGTTTGGATGTTGACTAAGAAACTTGCCCGACTCTTAGCGTCAGTAGACATCCGTGTAAACGCAATTGGGCCCGGCTTTATCGACACTCATATGACTAGCTTGATCGACCTGTTGCCCAAAGAACGGTTCGAGCAATTTTTTTCTAATATTCCAATGAACCGTAAAGGGCTGCCATCAGAAATTGCCAACACGGCACTTTTTTTAGCTAGCGATGAGGCTTCTTATTTCACTGGTGAAATTTTGCATCCCGATGGTGGCTACTTCACCGAGTAAAGTTAGGCCCATGGTGATCCGAGACCACACAATTGCTTTTATCTGCTTCGTTTTAACTTTTGTTGTTTGGTCACAGCCAATCACTATGTTTGAGACTAGCTATGAAGGAATCGATAATGATTTAGTAGCTTGGGACTGTCCGAGACCGATAACGAACCCCTCCCCCGCTGCGGTCGATTTAGATAAACTTCGCGTTAAAATATCAGAATCGAAGCCCGGAGATATTATCGAAAGTTGGCATCCTCAGTGCAAAGCGTTGAACAGAACTCAAGTGGTTCTCGGATTTCTATCTCTAGCAGGTGCCATTTGGAAGACAATAATGTGGCGTCGATCAACTTCAGATAAGCGCGCTGAGAAGAAATTCGCAAAACTTCACTCACAGACCTCTGGCCGACCTAAAGGACTACTTGGTTGAAACTCGCTTTCAACTAAATAGTTCAGTGCTTCGCAAACGACGATCGACGTTAAATTCCCACAAACGATGAACAAGAGTAGCTACTTCCTGAGTCGCGACTCCTTCTTTAACTTCCAAAACCGATGCTAATCCACCACCTAAGGTCGCTCTCATTAGACCAAGCGCTTGCCCAGAAATTTTCAACCCTCGCCGGTGATCTGCGCAGATCACACCGCCCAACGCAGGATCGAAGTACTCAAGTTGGAGCGCTTCCCCTCCCACCACACAATTATCTAAAGACGGAGCTAGACCTTCGTGAGCCAACAGCTTTAGCAAAAACGCCGGTACCAGCATTGGCGAGTTCGAGGCGTTTAGGGCCTTCAGCACTCCGCATAGCATGTGGTAGAGCTTCGGGTCATCTTCCCCGTGCTCGGCAATCTGGTCTATGGCCTCTGCGACGGTCATAGCTTTGGTAAGGCGATCAAGTTCTGCTGTTACCTGCGGCCAGTGGTCCCTTGTCTCTACTTGAGTCACAATGTCAAGTTCTCCACGGCCGCGGTAGAACTGAAAATCTAGATGCCGGAGGAGTTCTAGTCTTCCGCCGAAGCGGCTCTTGGTTTTACGCACTCCTTTCGCAACGGCGCGTACTTTGCCATTTTCTGCGGTAACGACTGAGATGATGCGGTCCGACTCTCCGAGCTTAAAAGTTCGAACGATCACACCGCTATCTCGATAGTGCTTCATATCGACAATTACCAGCCTGCCCTGTTTATCACCGATTCAATCCGCCAAAACGCCTATCACGTTCTTGATACACCAAAATTGCATCGAACAAATGTGTACGACGAAAATCGGGCCACAAAGTATCGGTGAAGACCATTTCGCTGTAAGCGTTTTCCCAGAGCAAAAAATTTGAGAGACGAAACTCACCTGATGTTCTCACCATGAGATCGACGTCAGGCATTTGTGGATCATAGAAATACTTTCGCAACTTCCGTTCATCGACCTTATCCGCTGGCACTTCATCTTCGATCATCGACTTGATCGCGTCAATGATCTCCGCACGCCCTCCATAGTTAAACGCAATCGTAAAAGTTAGACCTGTATTATTTTTCGTCAACTCAGTAGCTTCGTCTATCCGTCTTAGAACTCGCTTGGGAACCCGCCAATTACGGCGACCAATAAAACGAATCCTGACATTCAACTCATGCAGCTCTTGAGATCTATTTACTAACAAACTCTCATTAAATGCCATAAGAAAGCGAACTTCTTCAGGTGGGCGCTTCCAATTCTCTGTTGAGAACGCGTAAACGGTTAGCCATTTAATACCTACTTCTACGGCGCCTTCGATCGCGTCGAAAAGAGCTTCCTCGCCTGCCGCATGGCCTTCTGTGCGCTGCAATCCACGCATTTGTGCCCAGCGCCCGTTGCCGTCCATGACACATGCGACATGCGCAGGCACGTTATTTAAGTCCAAGGATGCAGGGATCACATATCGAAGACTAGATCCCCCGAGAGCATTTACTCGAATCACAGTCACACCAATATTAGTTTCTTACCGCTACGGTCATCTTTATGGCGGCCTCTACTGAAGTTACCGATGCGCTCACCCGTGTGATTAAAGGTCTCCCCGGTGGTGGCGAAAAAAGAGTCGGGCAACTCGAGATGGCCACTTCTATCTCAGATTCTTTCAAAAATCGTAAAAATTTTGCGGTGCAAGCCGGAACAGGTACCGGTAAATCTCTTGCTTACCTGATACCGGCGATTCTTTCGAATCAACGAGTAATAATTGCTACAGCCACTAAAGCTCTCCAAGACCAACTAGCCAACAAAGATCTACCTCTCCTTGCTCAGTATCTTGATGAGCCGGTGGTTTACACGGTTATCAAGGGGCGGAATAACTACCTTTGCAAACAACGTCTCGCTGAAATGGAAACTACAGGTAGCCAATTAGAGTTAGAAGATTCAGCTCAAGTCGGACGGCTGGGCCAACAAGTAGCTGAAATAATTTCCTGGTCGAAGGAAACTGTCAGCGGGGACCGTTCTGAACTAGCTTTTGAGCCCGATTCAAGAGTTTGGTCATCAGTCTCAGTAACAAGCGATGAATGCCCTGGCGCAACTAAATGCCCGTCAGGCCCATTTTGTTTCGCAGAATCAGCGAGAGCAGCGGCAGAAGCCTCGACGATCGTTGTCGTCAACACACACCTCTACGCCATCGATCTGATAAGCGGTGCCGAAATTTTACCTGAGCACGATTTTGTTGTCATCGATGAAGCTCATCAGCTAGAAGAAATCATTTCATCAGTCGCCGGAA
Source organism: uncultured Acidimicrobiales bacterium (assembly GCA_905477545.1). Taxonomy (GTDB): domain Bacteria; phylum Actinomycetota; class Acidimicrobiia; order Acidimicrobiales; family Poriferisodalaceae; genus UBA9040. The sequence goes on from CAJQGN010000198.1 coordinate 6,705, forward strand.
TTGATTTAGCACCGGGAAGATTCGGCAACATTGCTAGGAACGCAAGAAAAATTTTAGCTACCGATGTTGAGTCAACAGCCGTCGCTGACGTAGGAAACAAAATAGCTGTCGCTCTCGAGCCTCTGCGTGGTCAGCGCTTACTCAAAATAGATGGCGAGCTTGGCTCAGCTCTCGCTCTCGCTAGGACTCGAGTGGAAACGCTAAGTTCCGCGCTACGAAAAAAGAATTCAGAAGGCCAAGATGGACAAGAATCGTTAAGGGTCTTGGGAGCAGCAGGGAATCTTCTCAACGATATCGATTTAGTTTCAGCTCAATTATCGACACATGTAACTTGGGTAGAAGGCAACGACAGAGCACTCGTGTTACGCACTGCTCCTATTGACGTGGGCCAGTTCCTCGAAGAGACACTTTGGAGTAAACGCACGGCGGTGCTTACCAGCGCCACGCTGCCACCCGATTTGCCTGAGCGGCTTGGTCTATCAGCGGACTCTTACTCTTACACGGACGTTGGTAGTCCTTTTAATTTTGCTGATCAAGCGCTTTTGTACTGCGCATTACATATGCCCGACCCGCGTTCTGATACTTATCGGGAAGCAGTCGTCGAAGAGCTCGCCCAGTTGATAACGGCAGCAGAAGGCAGAACATTGTGTCTGTTCACTAGTTGGAAAGCGCTAAACGAAACTGCGACTCTTTTAGCTGACCGAATCAACTTTCCGCTCCTTTCGCAAAAGGATTTACCAAAACCGAAACTTATAGAGCAGTTCACTTCCGAGCCTGAAACTGTCTTACTCGCCACCCTGGGTTTTTGGCAAGGCATTGATATTCCTGGCGACACTCTGTCTCTAGTCACGATCGACAGAATCCCTTTTCCGCGTCCCGATGATCCCTTGCTGCAAGCGAGGAGAGACCTCGCAGGCCCAGCAGCATTTCGACAAGTAGATTTGCCTAGAGCCGCTACGTTACTTGCTCAAGGAACCGGCCGTTTAATAAGGACTATTCATGATCGTGGAGTGGTCGCCGTGCTCGATCCGCGTCTCGGAAAAGCCAATTACAGGTGGTATTTGGTTCAGAACCTGCCCCCAATGGCTCGAACGAAAGACCGAGAAGAGGCAACTGATTTCCTGAGGTCTATCAGTCGGGCTCGTTGATATTGAGCAGCCGGTCTAACGAGTCATCACGTCTCTGCCAGTCTTTTTCTACTTTGACTTGCAACTCTAGGAATATACCCGCCCCTTTATCCTTCAACTGGCTGCGAACCGCAATCCCAATTTCTTTTAAGACGGACCCGTTGCGTCCGATGACCATTCCTTTTTGTGATTCTCTCTCGACAAGAATTTCGCACCGAATTCTTGGTAGCTCCCACTCCGTCACTCTGGTAGCGATACTGTATGGGAGTTCTTCTCTGAAACGATCTAGAAGCTGCTCTCGAACAAGCTCGGCAATCATCCATGACTCTGGCAAGTCTGTAATCTGACCCTCCGGGAAATAAGCAGGTCCTTCGTCTAGCCGATCGACAAGGTGCTGAACTAATGCTTCTACTCCTCTGCCTGTAATTCCAGATACCGGAAAATAAGCTTCGGCATTGAATTCTGCAGAAACTGCTAATTGTTCGATGATCTGTTCGGGACCAGCCTTATCACATTTGGTGATAACCACCACTGAATCTGGCGGCATGGACTGTGCCACCATTCTGTCTCCCTTGCCGATTCTGGCTGTAGCGTCGACGACTAAGCAGGCTATGTCAATATCTTTCATAGCCATTGTCGCAGTGGCGTTTAGTCTCTCTCCTAGCTGTGTCACTGGCTTATGAATTCCCGGAGTATCGACGAAAACCACCTGCGCGTCGTCTCTATTCAGAACACCCATGATTCTCAATCGAGTGGTTTGTGGTTTATCAGACACAATGCTGACCTTGGTCCCAAGGATTTGATTAAGAAGTGTCGATTTTCCAGCGTTAGGCCTACCGACAAAAGTTACAAAACCCGATTTCACGTTGATCCTTCACGCACACGTTGAGCTCTAATAAGTCGTATACGTCGCCCATCGATTCGATGAGCTGTGAATTCCCACCCTGACAAGCACACACTTTCACCAATTTTAGGAACGTGCCCAGCGAGACTAAATACTAAGCCCCCTAGAGTGTCCCAATCTCCGCTGCCGTTTAGCGTAATTTCTAATAGCTCTTCAAGCTCATCGATTGGCACTCTGCCAGCTAGGAGCAGGCTTCCATCTCTCATTTTTTCTACCAACGGCTCTTCGTGATCAAACTCGTCAACTATTTCACCCACTAATTCTTCAATAATGTCTTCTAGGCTTATCAGTCCTGCGGTTCCGCCGTATTCATCGACGACAATCGCCATATGAGATTTCGATGCTTGCATTTCACGCATCAGTTCAACGACTCGTTTCGATTCCGGAATAAATACTGCTTGCCGCAGCATTTTCGGCACCAAGCTAGCTCCTTCTCCTGAAAGGTGAGCCGCTAGTAGATCCTTGGTCAAAACGACTCCGAGCACATCATCGATACTTTCGCCGACCACAGGTAATCGAGTGAAGCCGGACTCAACTACGATTTTTAATGCTTCGATTGTTGAGCAATCGGCTACTAAACTAACCATGTCTGGTCGAGGCACCATTATTTCTCGAGCAATAGTATCGCCCAATTCGATGATTGACCCGATCAGGTCAACTTCGTCATCTTCCATTAGCCTCGCCTCAGCAGCAGCCTCTGCCATTGCCAGCAACTCATCTTCTGCTAGGTCACTACTTTGCTCGCCGCTGTGCTTCGGCCCTAGGCGGCTCATCAACGCATTTATTGGAAGCACTATCAAACGAAGCACCTTAAAGGAACTGATCATCTGAGCAGGCCGCACTAAAAGCTTAGCCATACGGTCGTTAGCTTCTATCGCCCAGCGTCTCGGCAATGCTTCTCCGAAAATAAATAAGACTGCAGCACCCAACATCACTTGGATTGCTATACCAGTAATTCCCCATCGCTTATCTACGAAAGCGACCACGAGAAGGACTATCAGCACCTGAAGAGAAACACGCAGAGCTGTTATCGGGGCGAGCACTTTCTCTCGATTGGAAACAAGTTCTGTCAAACGGTCGCTTGTCCCTTCAGATTCGTCGAGGCCAGACGCTCGGGCGCGCCCTAGACGAATAAACGTTACTTCGATCAATCGCAGGAACAAAAGTACCGCTGAGACGACAGATAACCCCGCCACAGTTAGAGCCCAAGTCATTTTGCAGACCTATGAGAAAATAATTCGAGGTGGACACGTTCGGCGGCTTGCATCTCTTTTTCCTCAGCGGGGTTAGCGTGGTCCATTCCGAGCACATGGAGAACCCCGTGGACAACTAGTAAGTCAAGTTCACTCTTTAAGTTCCCACTGTGTCCGCTATAGGATTCAGCATTCTCAGCCGCGTTACGATTAGCCACAGAAGGGCAAACAACAACGTCTCCTAGCAGAAATTTCTGGTTTGGAAAGTTCGGCTGGCTATTGAACTTTAGTCGATTCCAGAATCCGGCACCTTCTGGCTCGGTTTTTAATTGTTCATCGATTGGGAACGCCAACACATCGGTCGGACCTTCGTACCCCATGTGAACTTCGTTAAGTTTGGCCATTTCTTTCTCAGCTACAAATAAGAGACAGAGTTCTAGCTGACCAGTAAGTGACACTGAGCTCAGAACCTGTTCACACAGGGCTTTGTAGCGATCTTTTTCAATGATGAACTCTTCTTGTTCATTTATTACCGATACTTCAAGCATTACAACTTTTGTCTCTGGTTTTAGCCTTCGCTGGAATCTTCCTACAAGAGTGTTTTTCACTAAGACTGTGGGCCTTTGGTCTTTTTTTCGTACGCGTTCACAATATCTTGCACAATTCTGTGGCGGACGATGTCTCTGCCGCCCAGACGGGCGAATGCGATTCCCTCTACGTCGTCAAGCGTTCCGTCGACATCTATCAAACCACTTTTGCCTCCAGGCACGTCGATCTGAGTTACGTCTCCAGTAACAACTACTCGCGATCCGAACCCTATTCGAGTTAAAAACATTTTCATTTGTTCTGGTGTCGTGTTTTGGGCTTCGTCTAAAATAATGAAGCTGTCGTTAAGGGTTCTACCGCGCATGAAAGCAAGAGGCGCAACCTCAACTGTTGATCGGTCAAATAATTTTTCGACGGCTTCTGTATCCAACATGTCGTAAAGGGAATCATATAACGGACGTAGGTACGGGTCGACCTTTGCCATCAGATCACCCGGCAGAAACCCAAGTCGTTCACCGGCTTCTACTGCTGGCCGTGTCAGAACAATACGGCGTACTTGTTTGTTGAGTAATGCTTCTACCGCCATGGCAACTGCCAGCCATGTTTTGCCCGTGCCGGCAGGTCCGATTGCGAAAGTAACAATATTATTCCGAACCGCTTCCACGTAGGCTTTTTGTCCAGCGCTTTTTGCTCTGATCATCCGGCCGTTAGGGGCTTTTAGAATTGGAGTGGTGAGAACTTGACTTGGCTTCTCATCTGATTTCACCATGTCGATCATGCGCACAACTTCAGGGGGTTCAAGGCGCTGTCCGTCCTCGAGCATCTGCACTATCTCATCGAAAACTTGGCCGACCACGGTTGCTTGTGAGCCCGACACCGTTATTTCGTTGCCTCGGACATGAATATCAGCGTTTTTGAAGTTGTCCTGGACGAGTCGAAGGTTCTCATCTCGTTGCCCCAAAACTCCAATCATTAAATGATTGCTGGGTACATTGATTCTTATTGTACTTTCGTTCAACTGAACTCCTGCGAACGTATCGAACGCACTGTTATCGCTTCATAGTTTGAAGACTGACTCTGATACTAGCTTCCTATTCTCCTGTCCGTTTCATAGCAGACATCGAAAATGATTTGAGTTTCATAATTGCTTGATCAACATATTCCAGGGTGGGGTCGCCGCCTAAGGACTCTGCAAGCGCTTCAAGAGTCCTTCTTTGCTAATTGCACGGAGGTTTAGATCAGCCTTGCGTCAGGTTTTGTTTTAAGAAATCGACTTGGAGTAACAGCAAATTTTCCGCTACTTCTTCTTGCGGAGTCATGTGCGTTACGCCTGAGAGCGGAAGCAGCGAATGCTGGCGGCCTGCAGCTAACAGCGCCGAAGATAGTTGCAGCGAGTGCGCTGCAATGACATTGTCATCAGCTAAACCATGGATAATCAACAATGGTCTTTCCAGACGATGCGCATCACGAATCAATGATGTCCGTTCGAAGTTCTCAGGGTGATCAGATGGTGTGCCTAAATATCGTTCGGTGTAATGGGTGTCATAAAGCTCCCAATCAGTAACTGGGGCCCCAGCTATAGCTGCATGGAATTTATCGGGCCGCCGCAGTACCGCGAGCGCAGCGAGATACCCGCCGAAGGACCAACCTCGTATACCTACATTATTTTGGTCGACTGCGCTTCCATATCTATCCACAACATTTTCAAGCACTTCTACTTGGTCATCGAGCGCTGGTTGGGCAAAATCACCGTAAATGCTTCTTTCCCAATTTTGGCCCCGTCCAGGCGTTCCACGCCCGTCAGCCACCACTACGCAGAATCCTTGATCGGCTAGCCATTGAGATGACAAAAACATATTGCGAGCTTTCATGACTCGTTGAGCATGCGGACCGCCATAAGGGTCCATGAGGATTGGAAGAGGGTATGAAAGCGGTTCTCTAGGAAAAAGTACTGCGGCTTCGATTTCGCGTGCGCCGCATTTAAGAAACGTAACTTTTGGATTTACGGCCGGTTCCGAAGCGTAACTATGAATTGGAAATTTTTTATTGTTAGTTACAACGGAGTAGGTTGTCGCTTTTTCTATTGAGGCCTGCACAAGCACGGTCGTTCCTGCTCGTATTTTCGCTGTTGCAACATGTCCGCTTGGACTCAGCTTTTCAACGCCTGTCTCTGAAACACGATACAAACAAACTTCGCTGGGTTCCACAGATGCGCTGTATGTGACACCTTGTGAATCAGCTGCTAGTACTTCGCGTACCCAATGCGAACTATCTGAAATGAGTTCGCCATCTAGCATGAGTGATCTCATCCCTTCAAATTCGCTGACTGTCAGCAATTTTTCGTTGTGCCATCGTGGCACTCCTGGGACAATCTCAACCCAAAAAGGGTCTCTTAGCTCTGCCTTTGTTTGAATTTCCTGGGTGTTTACGTCGAGGGTTACAACTACTAATGTTTTTTGGTTTCTGGTCTGAGCGACCACAGTTACTGGTTCCCCGAGATTGCATTGAACGTCAACGACATAGGGGTATTTGTTTTTGTTGATGTCAATTAGGGTCTTATGGCAATCAAGGCTCACCTTGTAGAGGTCGATATCTGCGTTCGTAGTTCCTGCCGACGGATACCGCACGACAACCGGTTCTCTATCAGGATTCGCTGGGTCAGAGATGTACCATTTTTGGACATCAGTGTTGTCGGCACGAGCAACGATTAATCCGCTTGAGTCAGAAAGCCACCAGTAACCTCGTTCTCGTCTCATCTCCTCAGCTGCCACAAATTCCGCTGTTCCCCATGTTATGTCTCGGTCGTTTTCTCTGATGCTCGACTCGGTTACCTCTGCGTCTATGCCACTAATGACGTAGAATTCGGAGCCAATGACGTAAGCCACTTTCTTTCCATCAGGAGAAATACGGGGATCGTATACGCCAGGGTTTGTCTCAATTCTGGATGGTTCGGTTTGTCCTAGTTCTGATATGTACAAATCTCCTGCAAGGGCAAAAACAAAGGTCCTGCCTGAAGCATCAGTCGAGTAATTGAGAATTCCAGACGCAGACTCGCGAGCTCTTTCTCTCCGTACTTTTTCGGCCGCTGGCAAATTTTCATTTGAATCGCCAAGGATCAGCATTGGATCAGCCAGCAACTCTTCAGTTCCAGTAGCGATTTCCATGGACCATAGGCAAGTCTTGGAATCCTCGGCTTCGCGGCTCCTCAAAAAAATGACAAAAGCACCATCTTCAGTTATTGAGAAACTTCGCGGTGTTCCGAGCGTAAACCGCTGAGTTCTTGCGTTTTGCCTAGGGAAGCTGTCGGTCACATGTCAGACCGTACCTGCCCTAAGCACCGGTTAACATAATATTGTGGTTCTTCCTTCCCCTCATCTCTTTGACCCTCTTCCTCCAGAACGAGAAAAACTTTGGATGCGCTATGGAAGAGGCGACAAAAAACTCTTTGTCAATTTAGTAGGCCTTTCCATTTCAGATGTGCGGCTTGGTTACTGCAAAATCGATTTAAAGTTCCGCTCAGAGCTCCTTCAAGCCGGAGGATTTGTACATGGTGGGCTAATAGCCACATTGATGGACACAGCGTGCGTACCCGCAGTTGGTAGCGACTTTACCGGACGACGCGCCTACAGCACTATTGATGCGCACATCCAGTATCAAAGTTCAACAAAAGACGAAGATCTTGAAACTGTTTCTTGGGTAACGCGACGGACAAAGAGTATCGTTTTTTGCGAGTCCATTGTTGCTTCAACATCTGGACGCACGCTTGCCAAGGGCGCTTTTACATTCAAAATTTAAGAGAAGCTGGTCGCTACGTTGCTGGAATTAAATGCGGGACTTGATCTCTCATCGCTTCTAGGACTTCTCCTGCGCTCGGATTCACAAGCACCGTTGTGCCGATACTCAGGGTCGGAACAATTTCGTTACCAGACGCATTCGCGCGCACGAAGCTAGCGGCGTCTGGTTCTTCCCAAATGTTATGATATTCAATAGGAATGTTCGCAGCAGAGAGTTGATTCTGCAGAGACATACAAAAACCGCAACCAGGTCTCCAATAGAAAGTTACGGACTTCATTTCAGAATTTTCGGTCAACGTCCAGCTGCTTTCAATGTCTCATATATTTTTTTACAATCCGGGCACACGGGAAAACGCTCCGGATTTCTACTTGGAACCCACTTTTTGCCGCACAAAGCTGTTACAGCTTCTCCTGTTACAGCAGATCGCGTCATCGCCGTCTTATCAACGTAATGAGCTAAGCGCTCATGATCGCCGTCATCAAGGAAATGCTCAGTTGTTTCGTCGAGCACTGTCCCATCGTTCATAGCTTTGCCTTACCCCGTAGATTGTTTACAGGATTCTTATACCTGCTCGCCAAAACGTAAGTATGGTCTGCCGTAAGCGTAATTACGACTAAATCTGAACTTTTGAGGGAAGACGCCGTGAACAAAAAAAATGTCACGTCACCTGCCTTAGACTCTAAAGTCGGCTGGGGAGTAGTTTTAGCAGCAGTAATATCAACGTTCGCTGCTTTCGGCGTTACATACAGTTTTGGAGCGTCTTTCACCGCTATCCGAGACGAGTTCGGGGTAGGTAAGGGTCAAGTAGCACTTTTTTTTGCGATTACTACATTCGTTTATTTTATTTTAGGTATCTTTACAGGTCGCTTAGCGGATCGTTTTGGACCGCGCCCGGTGCTTCTTTTCGGAGCTGGCTCGATTGGAGTAGGACTCCTACTTACGTCCCTCGTGAATAACATTTGGTTGGGTTATTTGACCTACGGAGGTGGCGTCGGTATCGGAGTGGCCTGCGCTTATGTGCCGATGATCGCAGCGGTAGGAGGCTGGTTCGAAAAAAATAGGACAAAAGCACTCGGCTTTGCAGTAGCGGGGATCGGGATCGGAACTCTTGTAGGCGCACCTGCATCTAAATTTCTTGTCACCACTTATGGTTGGCGAACCAGCTTCGTGATTCTCGCTATTACCAGCTCCTCTTTGCTCGTCCTTGCTTCTTTCAGTGCGCACAAGCCACCAGTGTCAGATACTGCTCAGCCAGCGCCTTCATTGAAAGCCTTGCTGAAAGATAGCCGGTTTATTTGGCTCTACTGCTCAATGCTTCTATTGAGTTCAAGTTTGTTTATTCCAATGGTGTACCTCGACGATTACTTGGAGTCTCAAGGGGGCTCTGGCGGAGCGTTTCTTATCGGAATAATCGGTGCGACTTCTGTGATCGGTCGCTTGGCTCTTGGCACGATTGCTAACAAAATAGGTTTATCGCGTCTCTACATTCTGGCTGTCGTGGTTCTAAGTTCGAGCTACACATTGTGGATATTCGCAGGATCTAATTACACCGTTCTTGTCATTTTCACAGTCATTATGGGTGTTTCTTACGGGGGTTGGATAGCTCTGTCGCCCTCAATAACAGCCCAACTGTTTGGCCCTGTCGGGCTGGGTGGCGTTTTAGGAGCTCTCTATACATCAGCCGGGATAGGTGGCCTTATAGGCCCTCCGCTGACCGGCGTCATAATTGATAGCCGAGGTTACCCCTTCGCCATTTCGCTTGTAATGGTCGTTGCTTTTTGTTCATTGCCGCTTCTCGTGAAGGCACTACGCGCAAAAGCCCCCGAAGGAAAAGAAACATTTGATATTCCGGTTACATTTTTTATTTTGGATTTACTTAACCAGATCACGGAAGATTACGACAACGGCCAAGCTTCTGAGCACCCTGAACCAACCAAATCGTTCTAACAAAAACGGTATGTGTTCCTAAACAATGTGCAGGGACGTCTATAAGTCTTCGGGACCGAACACTGCATCGAAAGCTTCATCTGCTCTGCGTTCATCGTTTCTGTGAATAAACATTTGCCCGGCATGATCAATGACCCAGCGAATACTTTCTTTTTCTAGATACTCGCACAAATCCACTACCGATTCGATGGACATCTCATCCAATTCATAAGACGGTCCATCGGTCGCAACAACATCAAATAAATCGACATCATTTGCTATAAGCCCCGCTTTAATTAAGCCGCGTTGAAACGGAGAGACTTCTTCAATTGCTGATTCACCCTCAACCTCTTCGACTAACTCCCCCTCAATCACCTCCGAGTCTCGACTTACAAGTAATTCTGGCTCGTTCGGGTCTTGCGTTGGAATTTCATGATCTTCTTCGCTGTTAGGTTCTAAATTCGGGTCAGGCTTCGACATACCTAAAACGATAGGCGAATGGTGGTCAGAAGCGACTTGTCTTCTAGCCTTCGAGTAATGCCGATTGGACCTTTCGAATCTCTTCTTCTACTTTCCTTTGGTGGCCCCAATGGGAATGACGACGTAATCCCATTTTTAGAGAACGTGACACGCGGACGAGACGTGCCAGCGGAACGCTTAAAAGTAGTTGCCCAGCAATACGCTATGTTCAATGGCAAAAGCCCAATAAATGAGCAAAACTTGGGCCTTCTGGAAGCTTTAAGCGAAGAAATAGCTAACAGAAACTACTCGCTCCCAACTTATTGGGGCAATAGGAATTGGCATCCGTTTCTTACCGACACTATTCAACAAATGGCAGCAGATGGGCATCAGAAATCCGTATGTCTCGTGACATCTGCTTTCAGTTCTTATTCGGGCTGTCGTCAATATCATCAAGATCTTGAGAACTCCCTTGAAAAGATGGACAACCAAATTGAGATCACAAGGGTCAGGGTCTTTTGGAACCACCCCGAATTTTTGGGTGCTGTAGCAGAACGCTTAGCCGAAACCTTGGCTGACTCAAATCTCCCACAGAATGTTCGAGTTCTATTCACTGCCCATAGCCTCCCTGAGTCGATGAGTGCCGCATGTGATTACACAGACCAGCTGAACGAAGCCTCAGAACTGATCATGGACCTGGCATCTTTGTCTGGTGAAGCAGAGGTTGTGTACCAAAGCCGCAGCGGACCACCTCAGATTCCTTGGCTTGAGCCCGATATTAATGACCGCCTAGAAGAGCTAGCTGCACAGCAAGTAGCAGAGGTAGTTGTTGTTCCTTTGGGCTTTGTTTCAGATCATATGGAAGTCCTCTATGATCTCGACACGCTAGCGGCAACAACTGCTCAAGATCTCGGTATTAAGCTGCATCGGGCACACACAGTTGGCACTCACCCTCGCTTTATAGCAATGTTGATCGACCTGATCGAAGAGGCCGCCGGGATCCGACAAGATCGCCCCGCCTTGGGTGCCTGCGGTCCAAGACCTGACCAATGTGCCTCCAACTGCTGCCCCCCGCCGGCTCGAAGGCCCCCAGCCCGCCCATAGAACTTTTACGCGTGATCAGTCATCGCATCTAGATAACTTTTTAGGTTGGTGAGCATCTCGTAAAGATTCTCTTTTCGTATAGCTCCCACACTCAACGACGATCTGGGTTATTTAGTTAGAGCTACAGTGCGTTCAACCAATTCATTGAGTTGGATCACAGAGTAGCCCGAAAGACTAGTTTCGACACGGCCGTTCCAACCGTCAACCCAACATGATGGAACAGTGCGACCGGTCAAACCCCAAAGCCCTCCAACAGTTGCACCATTGCAGTCTGTGTCCCATCCAGCGCTCACAGTGTCGCCAATCGCAGCACTGAAGTCATCTGGGTTTCGGGTTAGCCCCCATGT
>CAJQGN010000199.1 GCA_905477545.1 uncultured Acidimicrobiales bacterium
CGCCAGGCAGCTTATGGACGAAGCCGAAGTCGATAGCGTTTCATTCGGTGACACAAGCGGAATGGCGACTCCAAGGGTTGTGATGGAACTTCTGGAGGCTCTTCGCGAACAGCAAATTGAACCTAGCGATATCGCTCTTCATTTTCATAACACCCGCAACACAGGACTGGCCAATATTGTGGTGGCGCTTCAAGCTGGTGTTCGGCGATTTGATTCTTCAATCGGAGGTTTAGGTGGTTGTCCTTATTCGCCGGGAGCTACAGGCAACGTGCCGACCGAAGACGTTGTTCACCTCATCCAAGATTTTGGCATTTCTACAGGGATCGACTTAAACCGAATTATTGAATGCGGAGAATTAGCTGAAGATTTAGTCGGCAGACAATTACCTTCTCAAGTTCTGCGAGCTGGGCCCCGTAGCCGAATTTTTGCGACTTAAACAGTTATCAGTTTCCCAAAATAACTCCTGCAGAGCTAAGAATGCTCAGCTCATCATCAGAAATTTTGACTATTTCTTTCAACACCCAATCAGTGTGTTGCCCTAAGCGGGGCCCGACAGTTTGGATTTTGTTTTCCGTTCGTGAAAACTTTGGAACTGGGGCCGCCATTGGAATTTCGCATCCCAATGTCTCTGCTTCGAAACGTCGGATCATATCCCTCGCTGCGTAATGCGGATCTCTCAACATATCTGAAGCAGTGTAAATACGTCCATAGGGAATCGAATGCTGATCCAATAAAGTTTCAAGCGCTTCAATGCCAAAGGTCACAGTCCACTCAGAAATCAAATTATCTAGTTCTGTTTGGTTTTTACCTCGATTCAAGTGCTCAGAAAATCGTGCGTCAGCACTTAAATTTTCTTGTCCCATTGCAGCACAGATCCGTCCGAAAATACTGTCGGAATTGCCTGCTATCAAAATATCTGAACCATCCTTAGTCGGGTAAACATTGGATGGCGCTACTCCAGGTAGGACAGATCCTGTCCTACCCCGCTGGTAACCATCTATTTCGTAGTCCACCATAGTTGATTCCATCAACGCGAAGACAGCCTCATATATGGCAACATCAACTTCCTGACCTAAACCGCTTTTATGTCGTTCGTTCAAAGCCGCCATGGTCCCGATAACCGCAAATAGCGATGCCATAGCGTCACCTAAACTTATACCAGTGCGCGTCGACTGCCTATCTGGCCAGCCAGTTGTGTGCCGTATTCCTCCCATTGCTTCGCCTATCGAACCAAAACCCGGGTCTTGAGCACGAGGCCCTGTTTGACCAAACCCAGAAACATGGGTCATCACCAATCCAGGGTTACTGGGCGTTAAATCCTCATAACTTAAACCCCACTCCGTAAGCCTCCCTGGTGTGAAATTTTCTAAAACTACATCTGATTTTTCAGCTATCGAACGGACTAAATCTCTGCCCCTAGCATCTCGTAGATCGATCGCTACCGATTTTTTGTTGCGAGCTATAGAAGGCCACCAATAACTATTCCCCTGAGCATCACATTTACCCCATTGGCGCATCGGGTCGCCACCAATCGGGGGTTCAATTTTTATAATTTCTGCGCCGTAGTCACCAAGTAGCTGTCCAGCAAATGGGCCAGCTATGAAGTTACCAAGTTCCAGCACTTTAATGCCTGAAAGAGGTCCGGACATTTTAAACCTCTTCCGAATTCACATCGACGCAATTACCTTCACGATGGCGGCCATCGTCTATTTTTTTTTGAGAAGGTCGGTGAAGTACTGCTGAGATTGGCTCAATGATTAGAAGGTCTTGGGAGCGAGAACAATAACCATCCACAATCATCGAATAACCATCGGCTTCGTAGGCCGGCCAAAGAATTGAAACTTTAGGGTGAAGCCTGACATTTCGCTCTGCAGAACGGCTCAAGTGGCACTCAAGTTTAGAGTTGACGATGCTAAATGTCTGATTCGTTATGTGGGTCGTACTATTCTCGTTGACTGTTAGCAGATAGGCAGACATTCCGTATTTTTCCATCTGACTTCTGAGCTCATTTACTTGGACCGAAATACTCATATTTCTAATTCTACGCAACAGCATTAAAACTCTGCATAAAACTAATCGTCGCTTAATGTGTTTCAGTTGATAGCTTGGGGCTCTTGTCGGGGCTATAGCTCAGTTGGTAGAGCGCTTGCATGGCATGCAAGAGGTCAGGGGTTCAATTCCCCTTAGCTCCACATTGTTCTGACCTGGTGTCATACATCCGAATGCTCTCATCGTCTAATCGATTTTTTCGTATGAGCAGCCAATGTCACCGTTTCAAATGGTTTAACACTCTCAATTCGAGCTCGTTTAGTGTCAAGGTTTTGACCTTTGTGTGATTGCTGCCATTGCTACTTCTGACTACCAACTTTTCGAACGTCAGATATGCCTAATTTTTCAGTCACCTTGATTAACCACCAAGCTGCATCGAGATCGAACCACCGCCGTCCGAACTGCGCTGATGTGGGAGCGTCATGATGATTATTGTGATAGCCCTCACCGGATGTGACAGCAGCTAACCAATGCAAATTAGTAGCACTATTATCGCTAGGTCTGCTACCAAAAGTGTGCCCGACCGCATTCACTGCGCCACTCAACATCACATATGATACGACGTGAAACCCAAACGCTAAAAGCCCTAGCCACAATCCTAAGCACCCGCACAAAATCCCTGCCGTAGTCAATAGACCCAACCACCCTTTGTCGAAAAGCAGCTTGTCGAATCGGTCCGGGGCCAAGTCCTTGCCCCATCTTTCTACCGTTCTTGGATCGTTCGCAGCTCTCTTGTACAACCAAAAATTAGTGAACTGAACTCTTAGCCAACCGATTTGAGCAGGAGAGTGCGGGTCATTGTCGGTATCGGTAAAAGCATGATGCTTTCGATGCACGGCGGCCCACTCGCGAGCTCGCACTCCCGTAGTAAGCCACAAAAACAGGCGCAGAAAAAAAACTATACTCCCATTAAAACTCACCGCTTTATGAGCAAGGCCACGGTGCAGGTAGGCAGAGGTACACAAAGTGGAGATTTGAGTTAAGAGGGCACCAATTAGTATCGAAAATACGACGTTCACTTAAACTCCCTTTGAACTACCTGTCGAGATTTCCAGCGCAAAATTATGAAATGGAGTTACTCCCCATCGGTCACAGACTGTAATCAAAACCATAGCTCCTCCGCAGGAAAGTGCTACGCCTTGACCTCTCTATACCTGTTCTTTCTGCAATGCTTTGGATCATGGACCAACATTATTCTGCAGTCACACTTGGAATCGAAGATGGCATCGCTACGATCCTTCTGAATAGGCCTGAGCAGCTCAATGCATGGAACAACGCAATTTCCGAGGGCTTAGACAACTGTCTCCTCGAATGCGATATAAATGATTCGGTTAGAGCTGTAGTGATTTCAGGCACAGGGCGGGCTTTCTGCGCCGGAGCAGATTTGTCAGGAGGATCAGACACTTTTGACCCTGATAGACAGAGAGATCTTGATGATGATAGCGAAGCCCGAACTTCTAAGCTTTTGCCTCATCAAATATCTAAACCCGTGATTGCAGCAATCAATGGTCCTGCTGTTGGCGTAGGCGCTACGTACCCACTTACTTGCGATATTCGTATAGCAAGCAGCAACGCTCGGATCGGTTTCGTCTTCAATCGCATTGGAATGCTCCCCGAGCTAGGTTCGCATTCGCTATTGCCGATGCTTGTTGGATTCGGGAACGCGTCGCGTTTGTTAATGAGCGCAGAGATTATCGATGCTGAAACAGCCCTGGCTATGGGGCTCGTTTCAGCTGTTTACGAAAGCGATGAGTTGCTTACCCGAGCAATTGCGTTAGCTCAACTCCTCTCTTCTGCTGCGCCTGTTTCAGTGGCAGCTACCAAACGCCTTCTTTGGGCTGGGCTTGGTAAGAGCTGGGCAGAAATGCATGCGGCTGAGAAGCCAGTTTTTGATTGGATCGGGAAACAAGCTGATGCGGCCGAAGGAATTCGAGCTTTTCTCGAAAAACGTCCTCCAAAATGGTCGATGAGCAGTTACCAAGATTTACCTGATGATCTTTTTGATTAACCGTGCAACGGATCCCGAAACGTAAGCTCACCACTTTCTTCAGTCAACCATGAGAAAACTGTTTCTGGTCTAGTAGCGACCATCGCTATAGAATTTTTCTGACGCGGGAAAACACCCATAAAAAGTTTTAGCAAGGGTTCAGCTAATCGCATAACTATAGTTTTGGCTTTCCAACCTCTCAGCGAAGCAGTCTCATAAGGTAAATTGAGGCCATACCTAAAAAAAATTTGGGGGGTGCCGGTCGGGTCGCACGATCGGATAGTTTTGTGGAATTCTCGCTCGGTCCATCTGTATACATAGTTAGGCACGGGACCATTTTCTAAACCTCCGCTCATGCCTCCCTGGTGCCTCACGGCCTCGATTTCATAACTTGAACTAAATCCAAATCGAGTAGCTACGCGCATCACCAGCGAGTCTCTGGCTTCGACCGCAATAACCCCAACGCGACAACAGCGGTACATTTCAGTCAGGGCACGGTGAGGCGAAGCACAGTGGTGCAATCCATCGACTACAACGACCCAGTCATAGGATTTATCGACATAAGTTAGAGACTGAGCGTCTTGATAGTCCCATTCGTATGGGTACAGGGCATCGTTAACTTGACCCGTATCTAAATTCGTAATCGTTGCTTTTTGCATCTTGAGCAGTTCAAAAAGATCTCGCTCCGCTGCGCCTCCAGCCACCACTAAGAGAGAAGAGGTTGTTGCTAATACATTGTCCGTGAGTAACTCCTCGAAAACTTTCAAGACAAATTTCGTACGCATCACTTTGAACTTACACCTCTTAACCAGGGGGTACCCCTTTAATGCCTGGTAGTCGTTTACCATCTTCTTGTGGTGACATCATCAGGTCTTAGCTTTGATTCACCGATCTGGATTTTCGACTAAGGAGTTCACGTTGCGCCGGTTTCATTTTGCTGCGTCTATAGCTGTTTCTATCTTTGTCTTAACCGCTTCAGCTTGCAGCGGAGGAGGCACAACAACAGTGGCTCGCAGCACTACCACTACGAGCGTTGTGCCCGTTGTCACAACAGTTCTTCAAACAACTTCAACCACTACTGTTCCTACTAGCACCACTGTCGCAGAAATCATCCCTACTGCTCCGTTTACTGGATTAGCTAGTGAGTCCGACCTAAGCCGGCCTGCATTTGTTGTGAAGATAGATAACGCCCCACAGGCTCGACCGCAATGGGGCATCAACCAAGCCGATGTGGTTTTCGAAGAGCTGGTCGAAGGAAACATAACGCGCTTTGCTGCAGTATTTCATAGCCAAGACACCGAAAATATTGGACCCGTCAGGTCCGCTAGAACAGGTGACTTTGAGCTCTTATCAAATTTAAATCGCCCTATTTTTGGTAACTCTGGCGGTAATCCAACGGTGATGAAACTTCTCAGGGAAGTTAATATGGTGTTGGTTGGTGACACTAACGTCGGGACAGCGGCATATTGGCGCAGCCCAGAAAAAAAAGCGCCACATAATCTTCTGACTAGTACATCTAAGATTTACGCTTCATCAAACGAGCAAGGTGGAACACCACCTCAAATGTTCAACTACCGATCTGATTCAGAGGAGCTTTCATCTGCAGCGCGCGAGATTGAAGGCGTGAAAATAGATTTTGGCGGACATAAAATTGAGTACCACTGGAATACCGAAAGTAAGGGTTGGGATCGAACTCAAAACGGTTCGCTACACCGAGATCACGATGGGATTCAGGTTGCACCTGAAAACGTAATTATACAATTCGTTCAGTACGGACGAAGCGTCGCTTTTGCCGGGTCGCCTGAGGTAAAAGTTATCGGCACCGGAAATGCTTGGATATTAACTGATGGCCGACTCATCACTGGAAAGTGGAGCCGCCCTACTTCAGGTTCCCTCACTCAGTTCAGAGATCTTGCAGGCGAAATTGTTTCGTTAACGGCTGGCAGGACTTGGATAGCTCTACCTCGCGCCGACACCGCGGAAATTTTAGAAAATACATCTAATTAAAAAGTTAAAAACTCATTTTTGTTAATTAGGCAAGTCATAAACTTCTTTCCAATCAAGCTGATCATCTTTGGGGAGAATCAGATTCACATCGGCCATGATGCTCAGCAATCTCTGACATTGCTTATCGTCAAGGCGACCCCAATGAAGTTCTTCAAGCCGATCAGTCGTTTGCTCTACCCGGCGCCTGCCGTCGCTGCAGGCATCAGTAACGAGTCCTCTACTATCAAGCCATCCCCGGACTTTCAATGTTCGCAAAGCTTCTTCATGTTCACGAGCATCCCACCCAGCTTCACCCCGGATCCATTCCTCCGGAGCCTCACCGACTGCTACCTGACTTACTACAGCTTCGCAGCCATTGAGCCCCTCCATAGCCAGCGCTATTAAGTGGCTGCCGCTCCGATGCTCCCTAAGCAAGGTGCAGCCGTGCCAAAGAGCCAGATGCGGCTCTTTCGGCCATGGAAGACCCCTCCAGCCGGCGTATAAAGCTCGCCCCATGCCATCAGCACCATTCACCACATAACGCACTAGGTGAGCTGCTTCAGCTATTTGCTCGCTTTCTGTTACTTCCCCTAGCTCCCTCTTCAAAGCGCGATCCATCGCTAAATATCGAGCGTCTAAGACCACCTCAGGACTGGCGTATCCCCATGCATCGGGAATCGCTCTTTGAACCCTGCGGGGAGAGTAATAAAAAACTAATGAACCGACCGCTGCAGCCGACAGAGCGCCGAGAGGCGCTACCCGAGTGGCGAAATAGTTCATGAAAAAGCCTTTTAACCCTACTTTTTCGGCCTCATCTCTAACTTCCGGCGCCCAATAGCATAACTGATGGTAGCGCTCAACCGCCTCCCACATCGTTCTTGTCTCAATGCTCATGTTTGTTTGCTCAATACTCGTTCGGCTAAATTTTCAAGCTCTTCTGACCAGTCATCGGGAGGGAGCACAGGTCTCATGAGAAACTTCGAATAACCAGCTTCTATCCAAGCATCTATCATTTCGTCTAAGCTCTGCCGCGAGCTCGGTATCAAAAGCTCAGGGTCAACGCCAGGAAAACGATCAGCCAAATTATTCTTCACTACCTCGGGTAAGGGACGCCAGCTGTACGACAGGTTCGCACCAAAGTGTTCCTGGTCTATGGCCCTGCCAGCATTTTCTGCAGCTTCGATGACTTGGATCCGTTTCTCTGCGGCTTGGTTGGCTGTCATCATGCCAGGTATGTAACCATCGCCTATCTGGCCAACCCTTCGAAGTGCTCTAGGAAGCTGTCCTCCAAGCCATACTTCTAAAGGTTCTTGGATCGGTTTCGGATCTATTTTCGCTTCCTGTAACCGAAAATACATACCATCATGATCCACTATATCTTCAGTCCATAGCCGCCTCAGCAGGGGAAGTAGCTCGTCGAGGAGGCCACCGCGCTGTTCTTTCTCAACATTTTGAGCTAAAAGCTCAGGACCTTGGTTTAGCCCTAACACGCCAATCAAGAGAAGTCGGCCGCCCGATAATCGATCTAATTGAGCTAACTCTCGAGCCACCCGAACCGGGCTACGTCCGGGCAAAATTATGTGCGTCCCGATCTTTAGTTTGGTTGTTCGTGCTGAGGCATAACTCAAACCAATTAGCGGGTCGAAAGACCCACCGAGCATTGTTTCAGGTAGCCATATCGAATCAAACCCGAACTTTTCTAAGTCTTTGAGCAAACTATCAAAGTCTTCTAACCTGATGTCGCTTGTTCCTCGACATGTGAAACCGAATCGAACTTTCATAATCTTCACAGACCTACGTCGGATAGTCGGTGCGCGCACATGTCACCATGAGCCTAAGAATAGTCAAATATTAGTCGGCTTGGCGTTCAACAAAATTAAATCTTGGGACATCTGACCAAAGCCTTTCGATGTCGTAGAAAACTCGAGTCTCCTCGTGGAAAACATGAACAACAAAGGGCCCAAAATCCATTAAAACCCATAGAGAATCTTCGAGCCCTTCGATTCTTAACGGCCCATCACCACCAGCTAGTTTAACAGCCTCTTCTACTTGCTCAGCAATTCGCCGTACCTGCCGAACGTTGTTTCCGCTTGCTATCACGAACCAATCGGTAATTGAAATTATGTCTCCTACATCTAGGGCCACGATATCGACAGCCTGCAGATCCGAAGCACCTTCGCCGGCTGCTTCCACTAACTTCAATAACTCCGCGCCTGTATCTTCAAATTCAAAACTCACTATGCGGACCTACTATCACCATCAAGGTTACGAAAAACTTGCCGTAAGAGCATCAACGATACAGGCCAGAGTTCTCTATATACGAGTTGACAGGTTCACCTACTAAATCTCGGATTGTTTTTCCTCGCCTCACCCGCTCTCTTATAGTCGAGCTCGAGATATCCACCGACTCCATTTCTAGTCGTTGGAATCGCCATCCTTTCGGAACATCAAGATCCGACCATGCTCTATCCACCACAACTATTTGAACCATTTCCCTTAGCTCCTCAGCTCGGTACCAACTGTCCAAGCCCCCTGCAACGTCAGCACCCAGAATCAAAGAAATCAGAATTTTTTTCCTACTTTTTCCTTGTAATTCCTTAACTGTATCGATGGTGTAGGAAGGGCCGCCACGTCTAATTTCGCTGTCTGAGACCACAAATTTTGCGGTATCGCCTACTAGAGCTCGGACCATTTCTAGTCTGATTTTTGCTGCCGTAACTCTTTGATCACCTGACTTTTGCCAAGGATCATTCGCTACCACGAACCTAACTTCGGTCAGTCGTAAGGCTTCACTAGCTGCGTTGGCTATAGCCAAGTGACCAAAATGGGGTGGATCAAAAGTCCCGCCCACGATTCCAATCCTTTCGACCATTTTCATATTCTATTGCTTTAGTGTTGGCAACAGAGGTCGATCATGGACTACAGTTGGATGGTCCAAGGTTCAGCTGCACGACAGCCGAATTTCGACAACAATATGGTTCAAATTTTTTGAACCGCGGTAACCATTTTCTTGTGACTCATGTCACCAAAATTGCCTTACATGACATCTGTCCGTATGGCATAGTCAGTAGGCAGCGAACAGACACATCCCCCTGATGCGTCAAAGTTTGATTTTTTTCAGACTTAAATGACCGGTGGTTGACCCCTCGGCGGAGTAAATAAATTATGAGTGATTCAGTAGGCCAGTATCTAAACGAAATCGGCGCGGTTGCCTTGCTAACTGCTG
>CAJQGN010000200.1 GCA_905477545.1 uncultured Acidimicrobiales bacterium
TAATTACGTTCTCTGCCCGCTCAGGCACCTTTGCAACAGCAACACCGTTAATGAGTGTGACACCTGTAACCGAAGCCCCTATTTCTAATCTTATTCCGCCAGTCCAATACCGAGTAGCTATCTGAAATTCTCCATCGGCGAGACAGAGTTTTTTTAACGCTAAGGCTGTTGGAACCATTATTGATTCTCCTGCTTCAGATTACCCATTGAAATATACGTACATTTAACGAGCTACTTGCGTCCCCAGGGTAATCTCAGAACGCGCTCAATGAAACACTCAAGATATGCTTTACTCCAATAAATAAAAAGGGGAAATTGTGGCTACTCGTATCAACGCAACCTTTGAGTCCGGCCTTCCACCTGATGATGATCATCCATACAGAAGCGGGGCTTGGCGCCCTCAACACCAAGAGTTTGATGCCTGGAATATGGAATCTGTTGGCGATCTACCAGACGACCTTAATGGCGTGTATCTGCGCAACACAGAAAACCCACTGTTTGAGCCAATAAAGCGCTATCACCCCTTCGATGGTGACGCGATGCTTCATTCTATTTCGTTTAATAACGGCGAAGTTCAATACTCAAATCGCTTCGTTCGAACAGATGCCTTCTTGGCAGAGCAGGACACCAAGACAAGTTTGTGGGCCGGTATTACTGAGCACCCGTCTACTACTATTGCGGATCATGGCTGGGGGGCGCGAACGTTGATGAAAGATAATGCCAGCACGGATGTAGTAGTCCACGGCAGCAAGGCGTTAGCCAGTTTTTATCAATGCGGAGAACTATATCAGTTAGACCCAATTAGCTTGACTGACAAAGGCAAAGCTAGTTGGAATGGGGCTTTTCCACCTGAAGGGGTCTCAGCACACCCAAAAGTCGATGAACACACCGGCGACCTTTTGTTTTTCAACTATTCTACGACCGCTCCTTTCATGAAATATGGGGTCGTCAATTCCGAAGGTGACCTAACCAACTATCAAGACATCCCTCTTCCTGGGCCGCGACTCCCCCATGACATGGCCTTTACAGAGAACTGGTCAATTTTGAATGACCTACCGCTCTATTGGGATCCAAAGGCCCTGAAAGAAGGCTTCTACTCCAATACATACAACAGAGATCTCCCAAGTCGCTTTGCTCTTATCCCACGCCATGGCAGTTCTGATGAAATTCGTTGGTTTGAGGCAGATCCAACGTTCGTATTGCACTGGACCAATGCATACGAGGACGGAGATGAAGTAGTCCTTGATGGCTTTTTCCAACATAACCCCACAGCGAGCGGAGTGCGCCGCCACACTGATGCGCTAAAAGGCTTCGAAACACTTGATATGAACGTGCTTGAAGCGCGTGCTCACCGATGGCGATTTAATCTGAAAACCGGGAACTGTTCCGAAGAGCAAATGAGCGACCGATGCTCGGAATTTCCGATGATCAACGGAACGCATGCAGGCCGCCGCCATCGCTATTCTTACAATGCGATGTGCGCTCCCAACTTATTTGCATTCAATGGCCTCATTAAACATGATTTAGACTCAGGCAAAGAAGAAACCTATGAATTTGATGAAGGCGTTTTCGTAAGTGAAACCGTGATGGCGCCAAGAGACAACTCTGCCGGAGAAGATGACGGGTACCTCGTTACTTTCTCATCTGATCTAATCCGAGATATTTCAGATGCCTTGATCTTTGATGCTTCAGATATAGGACAAGGGCCTATATGCAAGATCCGGTTACCCGAACGTATCTCTAGTGGCACTCACGCAACATGGGCTCCGTCAAAGGCTCTTAAGTAAGCTTGTTCCAGCCCTAAACCGCATTTCTATATCTCGTAATTCGCTCTTGTCATAAACATCTGAAGTTCTAGCTGGTGACATACCTTCAACGCTAACATTCAATTAAAATCTTGACCGTTAGTTAATGAAATCGTATGGCCGAATGTTACGGCTTCAGGAGCCAAAAAACCATGAGCGACAAGGCAACTCTAGACAGAAACTTTAAGCATCCCGGTTATTGGCCATCTCAGTGGCCTGTCGAGTGCGGCGGGAACCGGAGACAAAAAGCTGCTGTGGGACGACTTGACGCATCAGAGAGTCATCCGTCTGTAACCACTATTACAAATAACAGATGGAATGTGATGGCCGTTCAGCGCGACCTTGGGGAGTGGTATATCGGTGGGACAATGCCAGCGTTCTCTGGCCCGCCTCCATACGGATGGGTTAAAAAAATCAACCCGATTTCATTAGAAACAATTGTCGAGTCGCCCCAACTTCCATGTGGGGATCATGTCTGGTGCGGAGCGATCCTGGCTCATACCAACGGCTCGATAATGTCAGTCAACGGTTCCTTTATGCATAGGTTAGATCCCCAAGACTTATCCATTATCTGCGAGAGGGAACTCCCAATTAGCCGTGCCCACAACGGGCTCCTCTCCTTGTCCGACGGGACGCTAGTGACTAAGGACCTCCGCTTGGAAGCACAAGGGGGAACTACTCTCACTTTCCTGGAACCAGAAGGACTTACAGTTTTACAAACTCTGGTGCTCCCTGAGGGCTCCATGGGTCGAATTGCCGCTGACTACAGTGACGGCATTGAGTCAATATTTGTACCTGGAACTGAGCATATTTGGAAAATAGAAATGGTTGATGGCACTGGGACAATTACTGATTGGAAAGCCCAATATCGGACTTCAAAATCTGATGTTGGCTTAGCCTGGGACTCATGCATCTCAGAAAACCACCTTTGGCTCATGGACTGCGGCGATATCAACGCAGTTCGTGCGATTCATAACACCGTTCCAAATGGCCGTTTTGAAGGGCTAGAGGGACGCAAACAGCTTTCGTGGCAACTCCCAGCACCTTGGAATGGCGCTCAACGTCTCTTACGCGTCAATCAAAAAACTGGACATGTAGACGACATCGAGCCATTTGGAAATCCGGGCGGCGGTATTATAGCTCCGCCCGTGAATGTCCCTGAGTACCAATTGGTCATAGCTTGGGATTCCATTAATGGAGGACTCGCCGGGATTTCAACTGATGGGACGCTAGAGCCCTCATGGCACCTTGATGTAAGGCCAACTATGCAACCAGTTATCTACCCAGAATCAGGAGAGCTCGTAATTAACGACTTCACAGCAAACCAATCAGATGATTTGATAGTCGTAGATATCGAAAGTGGCGAATTAGTTTCGCGAGTAGCTACAGGGTCACGAATTGCAAACGGAATGTTTCTTTCACCCGGAGAAAACCGAGATGTTTACTATTGCAGCACCCTAAGTTTTGCGAGAATCAGTTGGGCACAATGATTAGCAAAGACTCTACAGTCATCGAAGATTTCGTATCTCGCCTCTAATAGATGTTAGATTTAAGACATGGAGCAAATGCAGGAAGCGGTCGAAGCAGTTCTAGGTAAAATTGACTTTGATCCCGAAGAACTACAAAAAAAATACTTAGCTGAGCGTGATAAGCGTCTACGCACTGACGCTAACGAACAATACGTTGAAGTAACAGGAGATTTCTCCAACTACGTAGATGATCCTTATGTTGAAAGTCAGGATAGGGCACCACTCTTTGATGAAGTCGAGATAGCGGTAATAGGCGGTGGCTTTGGTGGCTTATTAATGGGCGGCCGACTAAAAGAAGCCGGATTTTCAGATGTACGAGTGATTGAAAAAGGCGGTGACTTCGGCGGAACTTGGTACTGGAATCGTTACCCAGGTGCCATGTGCGACGTCGAATCCTATTGCTATTTACCCATGCTCGAAGAGCTCAGCTACATCCCCAAAAATAAGTACTCTTTCGCTCCCGAAATCATGGAACATACGCAAAATATTGCACACCATTACAACCTCTATGATAATGCATGCTTGAGCACATCAGTTACTGCTCTAACCTGGAATGATACAGATAAGCGTTGGCTAATCGAAACAGATCGCGGTGATCGCATGACCGCTCAGTTTGTAGCAATGGCAAATGGGCCGTTAAACCGGCCCAAACTGCCTGGCATTGCAGGGATTAATGACTTTAAAGGCCACACGTTCCACACCAGCCGATGGGACTATGAATACACCGGCGGATCTAACGCTGGAGATCTTGCTAATTTGAAAGACAAGAAAGTTGGAATCATCGGTACTGGGGCAACTGCAGTGCAATGCATCCCCCATTTGGGCGCATCAGCACAGGAACTTTACGTATTTCAACGAACTCCATCCTCCGTAGATGTAAGGAATAATAGGGAAACTGATCCGGAGTGGGCAGGCTCGCTCGAAGAGGGTTGGCAAGAACGAAGAATGGAAAACTTCAATGTGCTCGTAAGCGGCGGTGATCAAGATGAAGATCTCGTCGCAGACGGATGGACCGATATTTTTCGTAACCTAACGGGCACAGCTGCCAAGCTTGCTTCCCGAAAACTTGGTCGCAGACTAGTGGGAAGAGAAAAAGGTCATTTAATGAAAATGGCTGACTATCAAAAAATGAATACGGTGAGGGATCGTGTCGATGACATTGTCGAAGACCCAGCTACCGCAGAGGCCCTTAAACCTTGGTACCGCCAGTTTTGTAAACGGCCTTGCTTCCATGACGAGTACCTCCCTACCTTCAATAGGGAGAATGTGACCTTAGTCGACACCGAAGGCGTTGGAGTTCAAGAAATTATTCCGACCGGTGTTATCGCCAACGGCAAAGAGTACGAGCTCGACTGCTTAATATTTGCAACAGGGTTTGAAGTTGGAACAAGTTACACCCGTCGAGCAGGGTATGAGATAGTCGGAAGGAACGGTAATACTCTGGGAGATAAGTGGGCGCCAGGATTACGCACTCTTCACGGAATGCAAACGAACGATTTCCCGAATTGTTTTTTCTTAGGGTTTACCCAAACGGCGGTGACCGTCAATGTTCCGCAGGCCTTAAATGAACAAGCCAAACACATAACCTACATGATTGACCAAGTTCGAAGCCAAGGCGGCACCACAATCGAAGCGACCAGCGAAGGAGAACAGGGCTGGGTAGATGAAATGGTCGATAAGGCAATGCTTGGAGACCGTTTCAGAGCTGAATGCACGCCGGGTTATTATAACAATGAAGGCAAAACCGGCAATACGAACGGATTCTTTACAGGCTCATATGGAGGCGGACCACTGCGCTTTCATCGAATTCTCGCCGATTGGCGAGAAAATGGAAAAATGGAAGGTACTGAAATTAGCTAACCAATCTTAAGTTCGTTTGCTAATGAGAATATTCAGGTACCAAGCATCCCATATCCGAACATATAGCAGAGCCCCATACCAACGCTCAGTAATGCAAAACAAACTCCAAACGATGTATAAATTTTCTTAGATCGACCGGCTTGTAGCATTCCGTATGACGCGCCGACCGCGAATAAGGCGTTCGCGCTCATTAACCCAAAAATCCAAGCAAATAACGCCATGATCCCGGTACTAGTGCCACCGAGTGACGAAGATGTCGCCAACAAGGCTATTTGCGTTGGGCTCTCTACACCAACGCCATGGACCATGCCGATGATTACCGCTCCCCGACCTTCGGACTTGTGGTTCGAATGGGCAAATCTATCTGGAAATCCAGTTCTCGAATCTTCATAAAGCCTATCCTTGCCTTTGCGGAAGCTTAATTTTTCAATGCTTCCAGCAACAGAACTAGCTAAAAGCGTGACCCGGCTTCTAATCATAAAGTCATCCCGAAAACGAGCCAGGTCACGAAAGATGAAAATTCCCAAGATAACCAAAGTGACACCCACAAATTTTGTAAACAAAATTTCTAAGCTTTGGGGTAACGCTAAGCCGAAGGTAATCACAGCAACGCCCAGAATAAAAACTACTAATGCGTGCCCAATAACATAAAAAAAAGAAAGCTTTAGGCCTTCCTCTCGAGAGTGTTTGCGGCTATTTAAGGTACTGATAGCTGCTATATGGTCTATGTCAAGGCCATGCCTAAAGCCAAGAAGGAGCGACGCGCTTAAAAGAGTGATGTTCAATGCTGCTCCGTCAACTTCTCAAACACTTCCTATGACGATTACTACCTGCACGATGACCTCAATCTAACTTACCGTTACAGAGCCCCAATGTTGCTACCCTAAAGCGAGGATGGACAACCGCAAGCCTCAATCAGCTAAGCTCTCGCCCCGAACACTAAATGTGAACATTGAATCATTACTCATTGGATAAAACGATCCGCAAAAATGATCGCACGTTGATGACCGAATAAGACGATCCGGCTCAGGCATCATTCAGCCGCTGAAGCTCAATCAGGCGGATAAACGCCCATGTCTCTACCCTTTTGTGTCTGCCAAAAAATTTGGAGATTTCTTCAATATAAGAAAGAAGCTGATCGACAGTCTCATGGTATACCGTCTTTTTA
>CAJQGN010000201.1 GCA_905477545.1 uncultured Acidimicrobiales bacterium
GGCGTCATTTTTGAACCGTTAAGAAATGAATTGGGCTGGAGCACATTGGTTGTTTCTATTGGCTTCTCTCTGAGGTCAGAAGTTGGAGGTGTAGCCGCTCCGTTCGTTGGTGCTGCTCTTGACCGGTACGGTGTTCTTCCGGTAGTCCGATTAGGGATAGGAACATCAGTTGTCGGTGTCTTGCTACTTTCGTATGCTCACTCCCATTGGGTTTTTTTTACGGCAGTAACCTTACTAGCTGTAGGCACAACGGCAGCAGGTGGACAAGTCGGTCACTTTGCAACAGCGAGTTGGTTTCGTGCACGTCGAGCTAGAGCTATGTCCCTGATGACGCTGGGAGGGGCGTTAGGCGGTGTTTTTTCTTTCTTAATGGCATTAGGAGTGGAAGCAGCCGGTTGGAGGAACACATTGCGAGCTTTGGCTTTTGTAATTCTTCTTTTCGGCATTCCACTATCGAGACGGGTTCGCTCTCGGCCTGAAGGCCACCATCAGCCGTTAGATGGGATATCGGTATATGACACTGAACGAAAAGCAGATAAACGGGAATGGAATATTCCTTATCGACGCGCAATCAAATCGAGCTCATTCAAGTACCTAGTTTGTTGGAACTTATTTATAGATTTCGGCCGGCTAGCGTACCTAACGCATCTTGTCGCCTTCATAGACCGAGATTTGGGTGCGGCACCGATCATGGCAGGTTTATCATTAACAGTTTCGACCGGATCCTCTCTCCTCGGTAGACTCGCTGCTGGACACTTTGCAGACCGGTGTGCCATCAATGTGGTGTCGGCTTTCACAACAATTCCGTTTGTTGCCGGAGTAGTAATTTTAGCTCTAGCAGTTGATCCTTGGCATGCTTATGTTGGTTCAGTATTCGGTGGAATAGGATTCGGCGCGTCGATTCCGGTTCGACCTGCTATGTACGTAGATTATTTTGGTATGAAAGCATTCGGTCGAATTATGGGGGCAGGGAGATTCGTTTCTACAACCGGAGGCTTTCTCGGCGCCACGATGCTCGGCTTCACCGTCGACCTCAACGATGGCTCATACAGTGTGGGTTGGTGGATTGTCGCTGCTCTAGTCGTCGTAAGTATCCCTTTCATCCTGATGGCCAAACCACCACTCGAGCTTCAAAAAGAATTCGAAAAATAACGGTGAAAACGAAACTTTTACGCAGACAAACAAAGTTGCGTAATGATTAATAGCTTTCGCTTATAACGACTATTTTGCATCTCTTGCTTCTAATGTCGCGTCATGCCCATTCATTCGACATCAATCGTTCCTCGTTTCGGAGAACTGGATCCATATAACCATGTAAACCATGCCGCCTACGTCGCATATTTTGAAGCTGCTCGATGTGTAGCTCTGTCTGATATTGGGATGAGTTTGCCCGACTTGAGTGATCGCGGAATCCAAATCGTTGTTACTAACCTAGAAGTAAAATTTCGGGTAGCTGCAACGGCTCGTGATTCTCTGAAGGTCTATACCGAGGTCAAGGAAATGCGACGTGCAAGTTCGATCTGGTTGCATCGTTTGGTTCGAGAGTCAGATGAAAAACTTTTAGTAGAATCATCTATTACCTTAGGGGTATGTGACTCGGCTGGACGGCCTACTAGACCACCGGATGATTTGAATCTGGCGCTAAAGTCATTGTCGGCTTAGAGAAAGGCTCTTCAAATGGAAAAACGGCGTTTGGGTCGAACGGGCCATGAAAGTTCTTTAGCGATTCTAGGAGGAGCGGCATTTGCCGCTTGCTCAACTCGCGAGGCAGAGGCTGCGTTCTATGGAGCCCTTGAGATGGGCGTAAATCACCTTGATATTGCTCCTCGCTATGGTGATGCAGAAAAAATTGTTGGCCCTTGCATCCCGTCAGTAAGAAAAAATTTGTTTATTGGATGTAAAACGGCAGAGGTAACTGCTGACGCTGTTAGATCTGATTTAGAAACATCGTTAACTCGGTTGGGTTGTGATTACCTGAATCTTTATCAAGCGCATGGTGTAACCGATCTGAACGATCTTGATAATAGAGCAGATGCGCTGGAGACAATTCTCAAAATAAAAGAAGAGGGAATCACTCAGCATGCAGGAATCACGGGGCATGATGTAGGTGCTCCAAAAGCTCATCTTGAAGCTCTTAAGAGGTATGACCTAGACACGGTCATGTTCCCGATTTATCCGAGGTTGTGGTCGGATCAGGAATACCGCGAAGACGCTGAAAAACTGCTTAGCTATTGCGAAAACAATGATGTTGGGGTCCAAGTAATTAAATCGATAGCGCGAGAGCCATGGGGAGCGAACATTCCATCACATCGTTGCTGGTATAAGCCTGAGACAGAGGAGCGTCTTATAGATCAAGGCGTGCGTTTCGCTCTCTCCTCTCCAGGAGTCACGGCAATAGCGTCTGTTGGAGATTTGACCTTGTTGCCAGCCGTGTTGAAGGCAGCAGAAAACTTTTCACCAATGAACGAAATGGAACGTAGCAAAGCAATACAAGATTCCAGTGACAACCAAATTATTTTTCCCATTTCAGAACATTTCAGACGTGACTGATAGGCACCTCTAATCAGACAACCGGGGTAAAGCCGCCGTCTATATTTATGCTTGTGCCCGTTACGTAGGAAGCAGCGTCGCTTGCTAAAAATAATGCTAGGTTGGCGAATTCTTGTGGATCTCCCATCCGACCAGCTGGAATCTTACTTCCCATTTGTTTAATAAATTGTTCGAAAGATTGATCGTTTTTAAGATTACTCCAACGCGTGCGCCACTGGTTACTGATAATTAGGCCAGTGTTTAGTGCATTAATCAACACTCCGTCGGACGCAAATTCTGTTGCGAGGGCTTTAGTCAGAGCCATGCCTGCTGCCCTAGCGACGGAGGTAGGGCAGGTTTTGGCACCAGGTGCTTTAGCGGCAGAATTCAATGTGTTTATGACTCGGCCCCACTGACGTTCCTGCATATCAGGAATGCATAGTCGACATAGTCGAACTGCGGAAAAAAATTTTAAGTCAAAATCTGATTTCCAGTCATCTTCGGTCACATCTAAAAAGGGTTTTGCATTAGAAGTTCCAGCGTTATTCACTAAAATATCTATAACTCCATATGTTTGTTTTGACTCTTCGTACGCCTCAGTTATAGCGTTTGCTTGGCTTACATCAGCGGAGATAGCGACATGGTTCCCTGACGGATTTGCAGTTCGGAGGGCTGAAAGCGTCTGGTTTAGTGCGAATTGATCTCTAGCTATTACGGAGACATTCGCTCCTGCTGATGCAAATGTCTCGGCCATAGCTCGGCCAAGCCCCTTACTGCCTCCGGTTATTAACGCGCTACGACCATCTAAACGAAGTTCCATGCTGAAACAATACATTCGATACGTGCTGAGCTCATCAGAAATCCCATCTCATTAACCCTTCCTGCATACACGAAGCGACAAGTAATCCTTCGTGGTTGAAAAATTTGCCGATGGCGAGGCCTCGAGCACCGCTTGTGGATTCAACAGATTGTTTGTACAGAAGCCATGTGTCGGCTTTAGGAACTTGGTGGAACCACATTGCGTGATCGAGACTAGTGCCGGTCAAACGCTCATCTTGCCAACGTTTTCCGTGAGGCAGCGTCACGTGATCGATAAGGGTTGCATCAGCCATGTAAGCGAGAGCACATTCATGCACCTGTTGATTTTCGTGAATGGGTTCGCTCATGCGCATCCACATCAGCTGAGGCTCGGTTATGGGAATATCCGCTGGAAGCATCGGAGGATTTATGTAACGAATTTCTATGGGTCGTATGCGGCCATGCCATTTGCCGGCGGCTAAGCCAAGTTGTGATTCCCAATAGTCGGAATAAGTAATTAAGTCATCATCTGGCCCAGGAAGATCTTCTAACGCCTCAGGCTGCCAAGTAAAGCCAGTTTCGGGAATATGGAAAGACAACAGGGTACGAAATACTTCTACGTTTGCTTGAGTCGCAGTTACTTGTCTACTGCTAAAAGATCGTCCGTCTTTTATTCGTTCGACCTTAAGAGTCGTTTCTTTGTTGACGTCACCGGGCCTAAGGAAATACGAGTGTGAGGAGTGCACAAATTTAGGAAGTTCAACCGTTAATTGTGCAGCTCTTAAGCTGTGACACAAAAATTGGCCACCAAATGTTCTTTGGCCACCTTCGGGAGACGGGGGCGCTAAATAGGTGTCATCTGAAATTGGGTTAAGTTTCAATAGTTTCTCAAATACTTCTGTCACATAAATAAAGATACTGAGCCGGCGGACGACAAAGGGATCTAGGATCAAGGAGTCGCAGAGCAGGGAGTGAAAATGAGCTGGGAACCCGAAATAGAAGAATTACACCAACGAGAGGCATTTGCTGATCAACTCGGGGGAGTAGAAAAAGTTGAACGTCAACACCACTATGGAAAACTCACCATTAGAGAAAGAATTAGTGCGGTAGCTGACCCATCTTCATTTCATGAAATAGGTAAGATCGCCGGCGTCACTCAA
>CAJQGN010000202.1 GCA_905477545.1 uncultured Acidimicrobiales bacterium
GACTCAACCCACTAGCGACCAAACGATCAGCTGCCCCGCTCGTGCTGTCAATCTTTGATTGACGTTGAAATTCAGTCAAATTGCTGCGAGCCTGCCCTGAAAATGTAGATCTAGTAATCAATTGGGCTCGACCAGAAAGTGGCACACTCAAATCGTGGCTGCTTACGTCTGCAGCACGATGCAACGTTGCAGCTCTCTTACCTCTGTTTAGATGATCAAAATATCGAATCGGAGCGGTTTGAGACACTGGATTGTGTTGCCGGTGCAACGGGGTCTGCCTTCTCCTTAAATGACTATTAAGCAGATTGCTTATTAACGGCGTCGCCGACCCACGACTACGAAGAGTATTAACATCGTTTGCAACTGGCAAAGCTGCCGCGTTATTTAAAGGTAGATCTGATCGTTGTGCAATTGAATTATCGATTTGGCCCAAAGGCCCAGGCAGGGGGTCCGCTTTTTTAGCCTTACTTCTATTGATGGTTTGGTTAAATTTGCCTCCAGATGGTTGCCTTTGCCTAATCGGCGCCCCTGCAGAGGCAATGGGACTGTACCCACTGAAAGAAACGGTGTGAGCCTCATTTTTTTGAGGTTTGTACTGCCTCAACAGCAACTTTCTAGCTATTCCTGATGGCCCTATGCCGCTTCCCACCTGACTTCGCCCACCAGCATTTGACGCGCGAGGTAAACCACGCGGTTCGCTGAAACGAGTTTTTTCCTTCGGGCTCCATCGTTCTTTGATAGCTATCAAATCTCTATCACCCCAACGGTTTAAGCTGCCGGATTGACGAGCCACATGAGGTAAGAGAGTCGGATTTATTTGAACCGGAAGTTCCCCGACACTTCCGATACGTCTAGAAAGAGGCCTTGCGAGATCCTGCGCGATTTTTCTAGAAACGGTAAGTATTGTGCCTAATGACCTACTAGTCGATTTACGGCCAGGAGCCTGAATTGATCTTCTCAGTGGTCTCAGTTCACCAGAAGGAACTTCGTTAGCGTCTTTCCCTAAAACCATGTCTGCTCGAAACCATTATGAGCTATCTCAATTTCTTCGATCGGGAACTCGTCTTGGCTGACGTTGAAGTCAGGTCCGGACCAACTCACGACATAAGCATCATAAACGTTCCAAGTTCGTAATCGATTTCCATTTGCTCCCATAAGAACTAACCCCAAAGTACGCCGCTCCATCGGCCGAACATCGTCGCTTTGACCAGCAGCCAAGGCTTTCTGGGCCGCTGGTGGGAGCATTCCCTTTTTGGCCAACATAGCGGCGCCTCTCGATGCCCCATTGCCGCCAACTGCCTTGTCTAAGTAACCGCTTTTACGAATCCATTCATACGACTCTTGGAACCAGGTAACAAAATAGTTGTCTTGTGTAATACCGCGTTTTAAAGTTAAATTCGGGTAAGAAACTCGACCCGGCAATTTATGAGTGTAATTATTTTCGCCGCCTTCGTTTCTCTCAAGGACTTCAACTTCCATTGAAAGGCCTGAAACTTCCTGAAACGACGCCAAAGCCAGCCTCGGGAGAGGCACCGAAACGGCAGTGGCAAGCGGATTGTCTATTTCGATCACGAAAGAAGCCGTCGTAGGGCCGTCATCGTAATATCCATTCGAAAAATGTCCGACTAGGCCATTAACCACGCCTCTATAACTGTTCACACCACCTCAAACTTTTTTGGCTACTTCTTCAATACTCATTAGCGCCTTGCTAGTCGTTCTATTTCTCTTAGCTTCTATGACAAAAGGCTTTTAGCTTCGTCAAGAGATCTGGTATTCAGGCCTGCGACCAGGTTGACCATCCTGATGCGATCTGCGTGTTCCATGTCTAGAAGCGCTTCTAAAGGCCAATGGACGTGATAAGCGAGATACGCTATCTCGTCCCACAAGAGTTCGACAGGGTATTGCTCCATAATGCGTTACCTCTATACCTCCTCGATAACTGCGCCGCCACGTCTTCTGGCGCTCTCATCATATTCTTCAGATGAATCTTCTTCAGGCTCAGTAAATATTTGATCAGCTACTTCGGTTCCAGCACTTTTGTTTTGTTCCGGGATTTGGTTTTCGTCTAGGAAATCTGCCACGTCGCTCGGGGTGCCGAAGTTTACTACAGCGTATAAATCTTGCAAGAACGCTAAGTCAAGAGCAAACAAATTTTCAATTTCTTTTACGGTAACAGCTTGTAGAGAACCTAACTCGGTCAGAACCCTTGAAAGGATAATTAGAGTCAAAAACGGGTCTTCCGCATCTTG
This sequence comes from uncultured Acidimicrobiales bacterium, assembly GCA_905477545.1. GTDB lineage: Bacteria > Actinomycetota > Acidimicrobiia > Acidimicrobiales > Poriferisodalaceae > UBA9040. Next base: position 2,250 of record CAJQGN010000202.1, read on the forward strand.
TACACGAGGGTCGCGTAGTGGTTCAATTTCATCTCGAGCTGTTGCAAGTCGCATCGTGCCTACACGGTGTAGTTCACCGTTAGGGTCTAGATATCCACGTGGAAGCGAAAATTTGTACTCGGTTTTTAGCACCATCAGGCCTTAAACAAACCTTCGTGAGCGATTGTTAATTCTTCGATCATCACATCGTCAGTACCCGCATCGAGATCTGATGCTGACCATGCTGAGGGCCAGCCTCGTTCAAAGTTCCAACGTCCGACTTCGTTTCCAGACATGTCATATATGACGATAGATCCATTTGATCTTTCGATTAACCCTTCATGGACTTTTTGGTGCCACTCAATTAATGAGGCGTCTGGAGATAGTCCTCTTTTGAGGACTATGTCGTCATATTTCGTTCTGCCTGGCCGTTTCCTTGTGACTAGTTTTCCATCCATTAACGAGTCTTGGTACTCAACGACCTCAGTGGTGTACCCAAGCCCTGAGCAGCCGCTGAACCTAGCCATCTCGATACTTTCCAGCTCAAGGGCAAACTGCGACCCGAGGAATTCAATATCATGTATGTCTGACATAAAACTTTTCCTTTACTCCATAATCACTTGCAAATAATTTTGAACGAACTGATTGTTGCTGAGCGGTCCAGTATCAATTTCTACTAGCACCACTCACTTTTGGCTTTAGCTATGATGTTTGCCTCAATTGGCTGATTCGGAAGATAAC
>CAJQGN010000203.1 GCA_905477545.1 uncultured Acidimicrobiales bacterium
ATACTTTCCTCCTCCTCGAGAACTACGCAATTTACTTACTTCGCTCGAGGCTGCCGTTCATGTGATGCTCGCAGTCCCACCTGACTGCAGAAAAGCAGTGAGAGATCGAGACGTATCTGCTAGTGACGTGCTTTCGGTGCTCGCTAGCTAAATTGAAGCCGCCTGTTTCGGCTCCAAACACTAGGTCGCTTCAGGTTCTTTTGATCAATCTTCGGTATTTCGCAGATTAGGTCTTCCGACTTTTATTTGAGCTCGATCGAAAAGATTCTGAATTTCTTCCCGAAGTAGCTCGGTCGTGTTTTTCACTTCTTTTCGAGACACCCTTCCTGTTTCTGTCAGAGCTGGTGGTTGCATGGGTTTACCTATAATTACGTGAATCCGTTTGGGGTAAATCATTTTTGCACCGCGCGGCATGGCTGCTGCAGTGCCTCCTATACCTACTGGGACAATAGGCACCTGTGCCTTTGAAGCAAGATACGCTGCGCCATCAAAGAGAGAATGCACACGTGGACCATCTTTTCTTTCGCCTTCTGGAAAGGCAACGACTGGATCCTCGCTGCTCATCAAGACGTTTAGCGCTGTGCTCAATGCAGCCCTATCAGATGTTCCACGACTAACCGGGAAACTACCTATCGTTGTAAAAAGCCACCCAAAGAATCGGTTATTCCACATGGAATCTTTACCCATGAAACGAAGCCTGGCCGGAATAGCAGCTTGCAACGGCGTATCTATGTAGCTTCTATGATTCGGAGCCCACACGCATGCGCCTCTAGGTATGTTCTCTACGCCTTCGATGGATACTCGATTCCACACTTTGAAAAAAAGCCAGAGGAGATACTTAAGGACCCGATACATCGCTCGGTTATTCCATCGAGCTCTATCGTCCGTGAACGGTGCTGCAGCCACTTATTGAATCACCTCTGAGCGAAATAACATTCCAAGTAATTCAACAGTTCTTCCAATCGTAGAGTTGCTCGTGTCGACAATCACCGCGTTAGCTGCTATTCGAAGAGGTGAGTCTTGCCTACTGGAATCTGTCTCATCACGAGATAGAATCTCCTTTTTAACCTGCTCCAACGACTGATCCGACTTCTCGTCAAATCGGCGTTTTGCCCTAACATCTACAGTTGCTGTCAAGAATATTTTTAGAGCAGCATCAGGAAACACGGCTGTTCCGATATCTCTTCCCTCCATAACACCGCCGCCTGATTCGATAGCCCAACGTCTCTGACGTTCTACTAGAATCGTTCGAACTAAGGAATTAGCCGCTACAGCGCTCACGTTCTGTCCGACTTCAATTCCGCGAATTCTTTCGCTTACGTCCACGCCATCGATCTGAACTCTCGATCCGACTCTTATTTCAATTTTTTTTGCTAAAAGCGCTACAGCTTGGACATTTTCAACGTCAAGCCCTGCGTCAAGGCATGCTAGTGTCACTGCTCGATACATCGCCCCAGTATCAAAATGAGGGACTCCTAAATGTTCAGCCAAGAGCTTAGCGATAGTCGATTTACCGGCGCCAGCCGGACCGTCGATCGCTATCACGGGTGTTGTTCCAGAAAAAAAATCATTGTTATCTCTCAGGCTTTCCAAAACTTCAAAAAATTTTGGAAAAGTCTTGTCAACACATTCTGGATCTAAGATTTCGATTCCTGAAACTCGAAGAGAAAGTAACGACATTGACATAGCCATTCGGTGGTCATCATAAGTTTCTACCTGAGCGCTACGCAGCGCCCATTGGTTAGGATTTATAACCATTCCATTTTGGCTCCGATTGACTGAGACTCCGCAACGTTCAAGTTCTGTTGCCATTGCTTCTATACGGTCAGTTTCTTTAGCCTTAATAAAACCTATTCCCTCTATCTCAATCGGAGCACTAGCAAACGCTGCAACAGCAGCTAACGTTTGAGCAGTGTCAGAAAAATCCTTCAAATCAAATTTGCCACCTGACAACGGACCGCCTGACACTTCCAAAAATGTGTCGCCAGAATGTACCGTGGCACCAATATCCTCAAGTACATCGACAAACTTGATATCACCCTGTTTGCTCGATCGGCTTAGCCCATTTACGCGCACCGTTCCACCCGTAATTGCTGCAGCAGCAAACATGTATGAGGCTGCAGAAGCATCGGGTTCAACGTAATACTCAGCAGGCTGGTACCCCGTCGGCGAAACAACATAGGTGCCATCTGCTGGGTTTGATATTTCAGCTCCAAATCTCCGCATGACGTCCAGCGTTAACTCAATGTAAGGTCTGCTGACTACGGCGCCCTCAAGATGCAAGGTTAAACCATTTTTCATTAGCGGGGCTGCCATCAAAATTCCACTTGCAAACTGACTGCTTTTTTCACCGCTTACATGAATGGTCCCACCTTCTAGACCATTGGCATCGACTTTCAGCGGTAGACAGCCAGCTTCACCCAATTCGGAAATATTTGCCCCTAGAGAACGAAGGGCAACTATTTGGTCATGGAAAGGTCGCCTCATTAAAGGAGCCTCACCGCTTATCGTGAACTTGCCTCGCCCTACAGCTACAGCTGGAACAATGAATCGTGAGGTGGTTCCCGACAGCCGAGCATTGATTGATATATCCGAGATGGCTGGTGGCCCAGACAATCCCGTGACCTGAAGAGATCCGCCATTTTCATCGGCGATTACGAGGACCCCAAGATCTTCTAAAGCAGCAATCATGGCTTCAGTGTCATCAGCCATAAGAAAATTTTCGATGACGCTAGTCCCATCAGCCAGACCAGCACATATCAATGCTCTATTCGTGAAACTTTTTGAACCCGGGACGTCTACGATTCCTTTAGCAGGAGAGATGAATGGGGTCAGGAGACGACCAGCCTTCACGCTAGCTCTCTTACCGTCGCGTGATAAGCCATACCGGCAAGGGCCGTCAGGAACCTTTGAGACTCATTCCTCGAAACGACTAAAACAAGAATGCCTTGAGAGCCCTCAGCACTATGAGTGACCTCTATATCCGCCACATTTACATCGCAGTCGGCAGCGAGCATCGTAATTTTTGCAATTTGTCCTTTTTTATCAGGAATCAATACGCGAACTTCAATCAAATCTTGTGGTCTTACATAACGCGCTGGAAGATTATTTCTAGCTCTGCGAGCTTGGGACAGGAGTTGGTTTAGATTCTTGACATCAGACCCAGCTACTATCTCTCGCATTTCACCCAACCTTTTCGACAACTCATCGAGCGCTGAGACAATCGCCAATTGATTTTCTTGGCAAATATCTAGCCATATCTGAGGGTTTCCAGCAGCAATCCTCGTCATATCTCGGAACCCGCCCGCAGCAAGTCTGAGAAGCGGAGTGTCATCATTAGCTCTGTCATCTGCCATACACATCATTGCCGCTGCTGTCAGGTGTGGAACGTGAGACACGACGGCGACTAGAGCGTCGTGACGCTCTGCATCCATAGTGACGACGTCAGAGCCAATGCTTCCCAAAAGAGTTTGAAGTTCTCTGAGTCCATTGTCTTCAGTCGCTGATGAGGGAGTAAGAACCCATACAGCACCGGCAAAAATATTAGGATCAGAACCATTAACTCCGTCTTGTTCTGATCCAGCCATCGGGTGTCCTGGAATAAACCTTGGGTCGCTTATAGCCGCAGTTATGGAAGCTTTAACGCTACCCGTGTCTGTT
>CAJQGN010000204.1 GCA_905477545.1 uncultured Acidimicrobiales bacterium
TCCCGAGATCGTCGAGTTCGAGTTGACAGTTACTGTCGCACCGTTTAACGGATTACCCAAAGAATCTCGAACAGTGCCTTTAATGCTTCCATAGCTAAAGATCGAAGTTGTAGTTTGTGGCAAAGCCGGCTCTACGTCTAATGCTTCGACATCGACAATTGTTGTGGTTGGCTTGTGGCCAGCGACGCTACTCGTGAAAACGTATCGGCCGACTTGTGCCTTTGAAAAAACTAGCTCGCCCTTTGCATCAGGCTGAAATTCACAATCGGACTTGCGAGTCCCTCGGGATAGTTGCAACGCAGCGCAACTCACGCTGTCTAAACCCGTTGCCTGCAGCACGACATTCGTTATGCCCTCGACCTCACAATCAGCTGTATAACAAAACTTCGCTTTTAACCAGCCTGTTATCTGACCAAGATTTTTAGTGATTTTTACTGGAGCTATTGCAGACCCCAGTTCGCATGAGTTATCACCGACAGACACTACGCACGTGATAGTCAAGGTCTGCAGCCCCGGCGCGCCGATCGACAGGGCATAGGTGTTGTAAGGAACAGCGGCTATTCGAATTTCGCAGGTCTTAACGTTCTCACCTGAGCCTGCTATTGGCACGAGGGTGGAATTAATTACGCTATCACTGCTCTCTAAAGTCACTGTTACTTGTTCTGGGCAATCCAAGACGTTAAGGCCAGAATCAACGATTGAAATAAATCCAGTTAAAATTTCGTCAGTTGAGGTCAGAATATTGCTATGAATTATTTCCGCGTCCTGATTATCAGAGAATTCGATGCCCTTGCTATCTGAGATCCAGTTTGTAGCCTCGAATGTAATCAAATAGGTTTGCCCGCTCGGCAAAAATGGTACGTTCGGGAAACTGAAATTAAATGCTGCCTCACGATTACAAAATATTTCTTGTGCGGCTGCTGAATTTTTTCGAAAAATACCGTGACCAGACAAAGTTACGGTGACCGGTACGGTCAAAGAGCTACATTGCCCGTTCTTTCCTTCTAGTGTCACTTCACCGCGAAGAGACCCTCCCGCTTTGAGTAGCTGATAAGAATCCTGGCTCGTTGGTATATCTGGTAACGCTGAGCTCTTCGACTTTAGCTTTGCTGCAACAATCGAATCGCTAACACAACTTGTTGACTCCGGGCCACTCGTAGGTTCATAAAGTAATGAACAGCCGGCGCCTAAATTAATTATTTGGGCGAAGGTTTCATAGCCAGGCTTCGATGCTTCAAGCACAAATGTGCCTGGTGTCGCCAGACCTCGAAATTCAAAACTCCCTTGTTTCTTACCTAAAGCTCTTGCTGCTTCGCTGGTCAAAGTTTCGCTTGCGAAGGTTCCGGCCGCAGAAGTCAGCGTAATAGCCACGCCCGAAAGCGCGGTATTCACATCGCCTTCACCAGGTCCGAAAAATCTACCAGCTAAAACACCATCTGCCGGAGAAAGTGTAATAGCGCCAAGATCAATGAAATCAGCGCTCGACGCTGTAACTATCCGCGTAGTACTCACGTACCCAGGTTTGTGTATTCGGAACTCATAGACCTGGTCCCTTGCTAACGCAGCAATCACAAACTTATTTTCTTCTCCATCTAGAAAATGAGTTTGTTGTTCACCAGGGCAATTTTTTTTAGTCTCGTTCGTGTCTTCGATGAGCTTTAAATTGTTTACTTCGGTTTCATCAGAACTAGCGACTTGACGCAGCTGTTCACCTAGACCAGAAGTACTCGCAGATTCTACAAAATCTCGTTGATAGCCAGCCTCGACGAAAGGCTGCTTACCGGTAGTTTCACAAAATGTGACTCCAATCGGGTCAACGTTGCCAGTTCCTGCAGCATCTTCAACTGCTAAAATAACCTCACCTTGAACTTTGAAATCATTTTTTATTGCTTGTAGCTCCGAATTTTCTGAGCCTCTCTCAGCGTCATCTTCTGAAGTTTTTTCGATTACCCCAGCGGGGTCTTTGCTGGTCGATTGCCACAAGCCTTTCGTTAATACGCCAATAAACAAAAGCGCTATAATAAAGAGGCTAAGCACAGGAAGAAGACGCGCTCCATTTGCAAAAACCGGAATTTGACGGACTAATCCCCTGCCATAAACCGGATTTCCGCTTGATTTGGCGACAACTCCGTACCCATGAATCCTCTCTCTACCAAACCACTTCAGCGGGACCTTTATTTTGCCGCGAACCGTCACGCTATGCAACGCGCTTAGCTGAACTTGAGTTGAGTCAAGATTAACTTTTATTCGAGAGGATTCCGTCTCCGACGCAAGATCCAACAAAATGGATTCTTCACTTCTATTTCTTAATCTGATACGAATTTTACCGCGCCGATTAACCCTCAACGGAGTCGGGCTAACCCGCACTGTCACGCCGCTCGTGTCAACAATGTTTATGACGAAAGGAACCGTGACGACAATATCGCCAGTAGTTCTATCTAGGGCATCGATCTCAAGATCATGTTCGCCGAAGGGGAAACCGGCCGGCACTTCGAGAGCGATAGACCTAACTGTTTCTTCACCCGGCTCTAAACTCACGATAACCGCTTGCATAGGACCCGAAGGAGCCCCAAGCACCCGAACGATAAGGTCGCTAGCTTCGCCGCTTTCATTTGCTACTTTAAGGCTGAATGCTATTGAGTTAGTAGAAAAAACGACACTTTCTTGGTCAACGGCTAGCGATACTTTGTTCGAATCAGTAGGAGCCATTTTCCTTTTTCGTGGTAACCGTTTAGGCAAAAACTAGTCGCCCATACCCAATGGTTTAAGCTTTATGCCCTATTTAATTTATTTTAATTATAGAAAACTCATAGCTATTTCGTTAGACGGCGACAAGCAAAGGTTGGAACGCTCCCAGCCACTGGTGGAACACAAATTAAAGTGACTTCCTCTCCTGCTCCAAGAGCAAACGAGTACGAAAAGTTACTTGAATTTCCATTCGAAACGCCAGCAGCCGTCAATACGTATCTTTGAGGTGCATCAAGACCTGTAAAGTTAGTCTCCGTGCCATTCGCTGGAACCGCACCAACAGCTGGTGTTCCATTTGGAAAAGCAGTTTCCGAATACATCCTGACCTGCCAACCCTGTTTCGGACTAGCACAGGTCGCAGTCGCTAATGCTGGAAAGGAGCTACACACCTGAACTTTTACAGTTGAAGACAGCGAGAGGTCAAAATTCTCTTGCCGCGCGACACCTGGCTGTAATCGCACAGAGGAAGATTCCGAAACAGCCCCTTTTACAGCAGCGGTTACAGAATACTGACCAACAGGAATATCAGCAAAGTAATAACTTCCTGTGCAAGAGTCGTTTAGCTCTTTAAGAGGATCTTTCGTAACACAACGGCTTGCTGTGAACGTTTCAAAAGTAATGGAGCCATTCGAGAGGGCTACTTCGGCTAAATCTTTGTTAGTTAGTGAGCTGGTCGGACAGGCAACTCCAGGAACTGTTACCAATGTACATTGTTTAACCACGCCACTCAGTTGCGCAGTAGAAGAAGTCAAGTAAACATTGCGAGTTCTGATTGGCCCTAGGTCTGTTAGTAAAACGTCTATTATCGAGGTTTCATATCCGGGTCTCGTGAACGTAAGTCGATACTCTCCGGGCACCGGCAACTTCGGCAAGATGTAATTGATTGACTCGAGACTATTCTGGCCACACGAGCGCTCGACGAAGCCCTGCAGAGTCACTCCAGTCCAAATATCAACTCCATCTGATACTTCGATGCTTACCCCATCTATGGCTTTCCCGTTCTGGTCTGACACTTTTCCACATATAGCTCCGGCGGACGGATTAACAACTATATTTAGATCAGTCACGACCTGACCCGAGACCAAATTAATATCTATCGCAGCAGTTCGAAAGTTAATTCCGCTTTGCACTTCTAGCTGATACCGCCCGGGGGTCGGAAGTCCTTCAAACGAAAAAGTTCCGGTCGCTGCGGTCAAATAATTTGCTTGTCTTTCTTCGACCACGAGCCTAACTTTTTTGACTCCCTCCTCCGGGGCCACGATTTTTTGCTCCACCGCCCACCAGTTAGACACTCCGTAAGCGTAAATCCAAAAATCTGAAGGTGTTGCGGTCAGATACGCGACATCGAGATCACACGAAGAATCATCAGACTCAATCACACAACTACTAACAACATTTTCATCAATAACGGCAAACACGGAAACATTTCGGCCACGTGGCACAACTTTTTCAGTGCCGCCTTCATCACTGAGCATTACCGTTACAGAATCTCGGGAAAGTATTGGCGGGTCCGGCTGAGTTGAATCTGTATCGCCCAAAGCTAAGAATTTGTTTACATCGATATCAAATGTTTGAGATCTTTCAGGAGAAAGAAACACAACCTCGACATCTCTAAACAGTCTTTTTCCATCTGCATTTTCGAAGCTTGCAAATAGTTGACGCAATCCTTCTTCTC
>CAJQGN010000205.1 GCA_905477545.1 uncultured Acidimicrobiales bacterium
TTGGTCATTCCAGAGGCGGAGCAGTCATTTCTGAAGCTGGAACTCACGACCGGGTCGGATCTCTTGTCTATCTGACTGCTTTGCTTTTAGAGAAAGGAGAGAATCCAGCTGGTCGGATTGGGACAAATTTGATCGAAGCGATGATCAAGAACGTTGATGGCTCTTTCAGCGCTGATGTTCCTTTAGGCACAGAACTTTTCTACAACGACTGTGATGGAGATCAGATTAGTTTCGCAACTAAGCAGTTACGACCCCAAAATATCGCTCTGGATACCCGCAATTCCAGGCAAGCATGGACTGAAAAGCCTTCGATCTATGTGGTGTGCACTCGCGATAAAGCCCTTACCCCAGATAGCCAGCGTTCGATGGCTGCCCAGGCCACCACTACACTCGAATGGGACACAGGCCATTCGCCATTTCTCAATCGACCCGAACTTCTTGCCGCTCTATTAATTGGCTTGAGTGTCGGATCATAGTCATAAGTTCAACAGCCCAAAAAATTTATTTTGAATGTTCCTAAGCACAATGGATTAGCGGAAACCTTTGATTGTCCGCAGGGTATTGCCCTGTGACCGAAGTCGTATCCTCATCAGCAACAGTTGGGTCGCAACCTGCATGAGGGAACCATGTCACGTCATCGCCTAACCAGCGAGTAGATATAGCTGCCCGCCTTTTGGTACCCGAATTTCCCGGCGAGCCATGAATAATCCAAGCTGAAAAGAAAATCGCGTCTCCCGGCTTAACGTCAAATCCGACGATTTCATATTCAGTTCGAGATGCCTCGATGTCAGGACATTTTTCGCCCTCGAACTCTGAAGCCCATCCATCCTTACCATCAAAAGCTTCCGGCGCATAATACGAGCCCCAGTCATGCGATCCTCTCACAAATTCGAGAGAACTGTCTGCAACTTTTGCCTCAGTAATGGCTACCCAGGCTGAACAAATTTGCTTTCCGAGAAAAGGCCAATAGGGAACGTCTTGATGCCACGGAGTTGGATTACCTGTCAGAGGTTCTTTAATCAACAGGTGATCAAAATAGAATCGAGACGAGCTGGACTCCATTAACGCTGCTGCTATTCCACCCACCCCGGACTTAAAAACAAAATCGTTTATTATGGGATCAGTTTCCCATCGATAGCGGCTCGTGAACAAACGGTCCTTTGCCGCCCCCGGATTTGTATCGGTGACCCAAAGTCCAGGGTTAGACAACTGACTATCGGCAACAGAAGAAAGTTTTTCTAACCAATCATCGCCTACTACCTGTTCAATTTTCACAACGCCATTCTTGCGATACTCATTTTTGAGTTCGTCAGACGCTTGCTCGTGAATCAAAGCAGACATGAGAGCCCCCGTTTAACCATTAAGAGTTACGAAACAATTATCACCCACTCTGTCATGATAGCCCATTGATATGGCCAGAAGCATCAGCTGAAAAGATGACACGTTGGAATGCACTGGTATCAGAATCAAATCAACATTTAAAATATCGATTTCGCCCGTCAGCCGGCAAACCGCGGGATTCACTAGCCCCTACAGCTCGAGTAAAAGATATTATTGCTGATCGAAATAGCGGACCGTATGTTGTTGACGTTAGCTCTCTACTATGCGGCCTCTTGACAACTTTTTAGAGCCTGAGCCCTTGCGGCAACGACAGCTGTCCGCCGTTTCCAAGACTTGCTCTTCCAATGAGCTAGCCGAGATCGGTTTCGACCGACCCGCGTTCGCTTCCAATGCGCTCTGTGCTTCGGCGGCCGATGAGCAGGCGGCGGTGCAACTATCTCATCCGCGTCTCTCTCGACATCTAGAGCCGCCGCGAATTTAGTTAAGCGACGAAGCTCATCATTCTCTCGATGTCTGACTGACCTTGACTTTGCGACATAGAATTCATGACTTCTTATTTTTTCGAAGTCGTGTACTTTGTGTTTGGCCATTGCTCCTCCTCTTGCTGTTCCTGATGGATTAGCTTTTAGATGAAACTATTTAGCGATACTTCAACCCTAGTCGAAGTTGATCACTCCACCGCACCAACTTGTCAGAACCAGCCTTGGCCGGGTGCGCTCGCTGAGATTCGGACTTATTTTAGGTCGACGGTCGAAAGTTACATAGCGACTCTCGTGCCAACAACACCTGCCGACAGCAACGCTACTCAACTTGATATCTTCGAGCATCAGCACCCAGCAGCAGCCTCTATCGGGATCATAGTTGTATTCTTCAGACCCATAAATTTTTGATGTGTCGTTAGTCACGAATGGGCACGACGACGTGTCTCATTGCATATCTTGAGAGGACACGAGTTAAGGAAAGGTAGTCCAATGACTGTTCTAAAAATAATGACAAGCAAGCTTTTCGGTGTGAAAGAACCTCGAAGTTTTTATGAAAGTAAACAATCTCATTTGACTCAACAGCTTGGACCAAGATCCTACTAACTATCTAATCGTGAAATCTGAAGCTCGCTTTCCTTCCAGAGCGAATACCAGGTTCATTGTGTGCGGGCCGGCTCTTCGGGGCTGGCCCTCTCACTTTTTGAACAACATCTTTT
>CAJQGN010000206.1 GCA_905477545.1 uncultured Acidimicrobiales bacterium
CTGGGCAAATGCAATTCACAGTTATTGCCTCTCGACCCAGCTCCACTGCTAATGATTTAGTTAAGCCGATAACACCATGTTTGGCTGCGGTATAAGGAGCAAGAAATTTTGTAGCTCCCCAACCTTCTGTCGACGCAATGTTGACAATCCGAGCCGCATCACTCTTACGAAGGTACGGAAGACATGCCCGAATAGTTCGAGTGTGAGCGGTCAGTAAAACCTCAAGTGATATAGCCCACTCATCTTCGAAATTTTCAGAATCGATCGGCGCGACTCGGGAAATACCAGCATTGTTGACGAGATAATCAATACCACCAAACCTAGCTGCCACCTCCCCTGTAACTTCGGAGACTCGTTCTGAGTTTGCTACATCCATAACCCAGCCTGACGCTGAACCACCATTATGAGTAATTTCAGCAACAACAGCATCAACGTGAGTTTGGCCTAGATCAGTTACAGCTACGTGCGCGCCCTCATCAGCGAACAGGTGAGCGGTTGCTCTTCCTTGACCACCGCCGGCACCTGTAATCAGAACAACTCGGCCCTCAACGGACCGACTTAGTTGTGTTAAACGTGCCATGTTTCGTGCCCCTTACTAAGTTCTTACGATATTTTGTCAATCTAGTTTGTCACGTAGATCTCTGCAGAGAATTTTCCTTTGGAACAGTTTGAGATCTATCTACATCTTGAGCGGTACTTCTCTTAAAGGGATTCGAGGTGCCGTTCGAGAATATGGGCATATTTGGTTAAAGCGGCTTCACGATGTGTAGGCAGGTGCATAGAAGGGAAAAGATCATCACAAGGTACGTAATCATCAAGAACACGTCGAGCTACCTGAATTTTATGAACTTCTGTTGGTCCATCTGCAAGTCCCATATGAAATGATTCGATAACTTCTCGAGAGAATGGCATTTCCCATGAAACTCCGAGCGACCCATGAAGCTGTAAAGCTCTGGTAGCAATGTTTCTGTAAACACCAGGCATAGCTGCTTTCACACCTGAGATGTCTTTACGAACTCTTTTGTAATCTTGGTATTTGTCAATGCGCCATGCGGTTCGGAGAACCAGAAGCCGGAACATCTCCATTTCCAACCACGAATCGGCAATCATTTCCTGCACCATCTGCTTTTTAGACAGGAGTTCTCCTTGAGTTGTGCGGCTAATGGCCCGTTCACACATCATGTCAAAAATTCTTTTCACTCGACCACTTGTCCGCATCGCGTGATGGATTCTTCCGCCACCCAAACGGGTTTGAGCGACTACGAAACCACCGCCTCTTGGACCTAATAAATTTTCTTTGGGAACTCGAACGTTTTCGTAACGAATATAGGCGTGGGAACCTTCATCTTCTTTTTCTGACTCATATCCTATGCCGACATTACGAATGATTTCTACGCCGGGTGTATCGGTAGGAACCAGGAACATTGATTGTTGCTGATACGGAGGGTTCTGCGGGTCGGTAACAACCATCACAATCAGGAACGTTGCGTACCGAGCGTTCGAAGAAAACCACTTTTCGCCGTTAATGACCCACTCATCGCCATCCTGCACAGCAGTTGTTTTGAATACTTTCGGATCTGCCCCGCCTTGAGGTTCGGTCATCGAATAGCAAGAGACAATCTCGTTGCGTAACAATGGTTCCAAAAATTGTTCTTTTTGGTCAGGTGTCCCGTAATGAGCCAAAATTTCGCTGTTACCAGTATCTGGAGCTTGAGTACCAAATATTGTTGAAGCGCATTTCGCACGTCCTAAAATTTCGTTCATTAACGCTAACTTCACTTGGCCGTAACCCGGACCACCTAAATCAGGACCTAAATGACATGCCCATAAGTTCCGATCTTGGACCTGTTTTTGAAGCGGCTTAATAATTTCGTTACGAACTGGATCTGTAAGGTCATATGGCGACTTGATAATGAAATCAAGCGGCTCAATCTCTTCTTTGACAAAATCGTCAATCCAGTCAAGCTGTTCCTGAAATTCAGGGTCCGTTTCAAATTCCCAAGTCATAAACATCTCTCATATCGGTAGATTCACAAAACAATTTCCAGGTCTAGTTGGCAGCCCACACGCTTCCGCCATCAATTTTTAGAATTGAGCCCGTTGTGTAACTTGACGCGTTGCTAGCGAAATAAAGAGCAGCACCAACAACTTCATGCGCTTCACCTCCGCGCTGTAAAGCTATTGACTCCTCAGCCTTTTTATTGAAAACATCCATATCCCAAGCATCGGCAATATCAGTCAGAAATGGGCCCGGCATAATACAATTAACCCGCACAGTTGGTCCATACTCGCGTGCAAACGACTTGGTGATGGCATGAACACCAGCCTTGGCTGCCCCATAAGCAGTCTCGTTAGGAGTTGGATCAGTAGCAGCTACAGAACTCACGTTTATGATCGAACCGCCTTGCCCTTCGGCCATTCGCTTTCCAAACACGGCTGAAAGTCGAAAAGGGCCCTTCAAATTAACGTCCATCACTTTGCTGTAGAGATCCTCTGAAACCTCATACAGCGACGGGTAAAGAGGAGAAAGTCCGGCATTATTAACTAAAATTTCGCAATGGCCGAATTCCTCATAGACAGTTTCGCAGAGCTGATCGCATTGATCCCAGTACCCAACGTGGCATGACACAGCTAGAGCACGTTGCCCTGTTGTCTTCCTAACTTCAGCTGCAAGGTCCTCA
>CAJQGN010000207.1 GCA_905477545.1 uncultured Acidimicrobiales bacterium
CAGAAATCTTCAATGCATCGAAGACAATTTCACTCTTGAGGTCACGTAAAACCGAACTCCATGATGCCTTCCCTATGAGACCGATTATCGGTATGACCAAAAATAGTGCTCCGATACTTGCTGCCAGCCGGACTGCAAGTGGAAGTCGCTGGACAGAAGGCGGGCGTTTCATGGTAGTAAGAAACCGTAGCTAGTGAGTAATGAAAGTACCTTTTCTGTGGCTAAAAACTCTAGAAACTTCAGGCTCAACTCGCTGCTATCAGCGTCTGCGGACCTCGCTATCGGGTAGCTTGTTGCCTTTAGATGATTTGGTAATAGTGGGATGGAAATGAGTTCGTCTGGATGTAATTGTGCGTCAGTTGCGTATACAAAAGCTGCGTCTAACTCATTTTCTAGAACCTTCGCTAGAAGTGATCTTACGTTTTGTTCTTTGGTGACTATGTTTGGGATAAGTCTAGCTGATGCTAAATAATCAAAAGTTAATACTCCGCAAGGCACCGTTTCCATACAGACTCCAATGAGTAAATTGGTTTCTCTCAATTGTTCAATGTTAGTAATCGGAGGCTGTTGGTCTATGGGACTAACTAATGCGAGGACGTTACGTGCGAAGACTTGTGAGTCAGTAACCTCCCTGGCTTCTATCAGTGCATCCATAACCTCTTGATTAGCAGTGGCAATCACATCAAAATTGGCCCCGTCTAAAACTTGTTCACGCAGGCTTCCGCTTCCTGCGAATATAACCTTCACATCTGCTTCAGGGTTCGCTGTTTCAAACTGTTCAGCTATTTCTGTGAAGATATTAGTTAGAGATGAAGCAGCCATTACCGTCATCTTTTCTGACTTTGACTCGTCAATATTGGAACAGGAAACACATGCGAGGAGTGAGAGAATAATGGCAATACTGGTCCGTTGGAAAGATGACACCTAACCACTATGGCTTATAAATTCGAAATTCGGGTCTAACCTATGGCGATGTCAACAACTCTTGATTGGTATGGCTGTTCGACCTTCTGCTTGAAGACTGCTGGTTTGAGTATTTTTCTAGATGCTTATATTGATAGACCTATTGGAGCTGATGGCACTGGTCTTTCGGCATCTGATGTTGAACAAGCAGACTGGGTCTTGATTGGGCACGCTCATTTTGATCACCTGTACGGGGCAGAAGAAATTATTCGTAATACCAATGCGCGGCTCGTCGGTTCATATGAATCGGTACGAGTTATGGAGACTGCCGGGGTTCCATTAGACAGAATGATTTGTGTGCAGGGCGGCGAATATATTGATTTAGGAAGAGGAGTTAAGCTACGCGTTTATCCAAGTCAACACTCCTGCGTCTGGTCTCATCTAGGAATGGTTCAACCTGACACTCAATGTATTGGTGACTTAGGTGTGACATGGCAATCGCAACAGGCGGCAATGCGACGACTTAATAGCTACTTAGCTCAGGAAACCTCTGATGCAGTAAAAGCACATTTGGCCGAAACTGGAAGTGGGCACAGCAAGCGCGGCGATGGAGGTGCACTCGTATTCCTAATAGAAGCGCCTGATGGAAGCTTACTTTTTAAAGATACCTCAGGTCATTGGAGCGGAGTTCTTGAAGGGTTAAGACCTGATGTTGCTATTTTGGCAGCAGCTGGGCGAGGCAATATTGATGGTGAACCAATTCAAGGCTCGCTTTGTGATTTTCTGGCTAAAGAAGTGGAATATCTGCAGCCGTCAACGGTGCTGCTTAGTCATCATGATAATTGGCTACCGGGCTTCTCAGTAGCTACCGACACGCGATCTATTGTTGAATCAATTCGGCAAGTAAGACCTGAGACTTCAGTTATTGAACCTGGCTATCTCGAATCGACTGAACTTTTTGTGGGTAAAGCGTAAGTACTGGTTATCGGCTACCGTTTTAACATGGCAATTGTATCGCCGTCTTCGGCACATAATTTTGTAGTTAGTGTTTGTATCGGTCTCGGAAGTGAAAGCACTGAGGCACATCTAGTTGCTGATCAGTTAGTAGGAGCGAATCTTGCTGGACACGATTCTCATGGAATTGGAATGTTGCCGTCATATGTCGCCGGTGCTGTGAACGGACACCTGAAAGTGAACCAGACTCCCAAAATCACGACAGACGCAGGCGCTCTAGTTGTATTTGATGGCCAGTCAGGTTTCGGTCAAGTTAATGGATACGAAGCTATGAACGAAGGCATTAAACGTGCCGAACAGTTCGGCGTCGCGATCATCGGATTGCGAAATAGCTACCACATCGGAAGAATCGGCCACTGGGCTGAGCAATGTGCTGTGGCAAAAATGGCTTCGGTTCACTTTGTCAATGTAATAGGTCACACACCTTTGGTCGCTCCCCATGGTGGTGCGCAATCGCGATTTGGCACTAACCCCTTTTGCGCTGCCGTGCCCGGGAAGGGAAATGAACCGGCTGCTCTCCTCGATATGGCCACGAGCATTATTGCAGGTGGCAAAGCTCGTGTCGCTTATAACAGAGGAGATCTAGTGCCAATGGGTACAGTCATCGACGCTTCTGGTCAATTGTCGAATGACCCTGCACCAGTGATGCGGTTGATGAATAACGATCAAGACGCCGGTGCTCTAGTTGCTTTCGGTGAACATAAAGGCTCCGGTCTAGCAATCATGTGTGAGTTGTTGTCTGCTGCACTGTTGGGGGGTGAAACATCTCAACCAGAAAATGCTAGGAATTCTAAAATTATTAACAACATGCTTTCGTTGATAATAGATCCGTCAGCAACTGGCGAATATGAAGCATTTAGTGATGAGGTAGAGCGGTATCTTACTTATATAGCTGAAACTAAGCCACGAAGCGACACAAAAGAAGTGCTGCTTCCTGGACAGCCTGAAGCGAAAGCGCGTTTAGCTCGAGCTGAGGGATTTGATGTCGATGTAGTAACCGTCAACCACCTTAGTAGCGCTGCTCAGGCAGCAGGAATTGATCAGGTAACTAGCCAAGATCTGCTCGGTGTCACCATGCAATAAGGTTTGGCAGTCGGGTGAGTTACTTAGACGTCGCGGTTCACTGCTTCAGTTTTAATCGAACTTTACAACTGTCCGAGCGCTAGAGCCCTCTTTCATCCAACCGTATCCCTCATTGATTTCACTCAGGCCGATGGTGCTGGATACCATTTCATCAAGTAGTAGTTTTCCTTCTAAATAAAAGTTAATCATTTGGGGGATGTCTGTCCGAAATTGGTTGGATCCCATAGTGGATCCTTGTAATTTCTTTTCAGATAAGAGTTCAATTCCTCGGATTTCTAGCTTTGTTTTTGACGGAATCATTCCTATTACTGTCGCCGTTCCTCCGGGCTTGAGCATCTCAAACGACTGTTCTGCTGTCTCCTTAAGGCCAATCGCTTCGAAGCTGTATTCGACACCTCCACCGGTCATTTCTCTTATGCTGTTCACCACATCATCTGTAGAGGAGGCATCGATCGTGTCTGTGGCACCCATAAGGCGTGCCATTGTGAGCTTGTCACTGCCAATATCTACAGCGATAATTTGAGACGCCCCAGCTATTCTCGCACCTTGCACCGCAGACAGTCCTATGCCACCACATCCGATGACGCAAACAGTTGCACCGACCGGCACCTTAGCTGTCCGTACAGCCGCCCCGAATCCCGTTGTTACACCGCATCCGATAAGGCATGCCTTGTCGAGAGGCATTTCAGGAGTCACTTTGACTATTCCATTTTGGTGTACGAGCATTTCTTCAGCGAAGCCGCCCAGTCTGGCCATCTGACCTACGGGAGTGCCGTCGGGCCGACTTAATCGAGAGTTTGCGTCATGATTTCGTGACGTAGCTTTTGGATTTGAACAACGGTATTGATGCCCTGAAAGACATTCGCTGCATTGTCCACAAAATATTGATAGGCACGCAACCACCGAATCTCCCGGTTTCACATACGTTACGTCGCTACCGACTGCTTGGACAATTCCAGCCGATTCATGCCCCATCACTGTGGGAACCTTTGAGCGAAATAGGCCCTCCATCATGTGAAGATCAGAATGGCAGAGACCGGCGCCGATCGTCTGAATCAAGACCTCTTGCGGGGCTGGTTTATCAATTACGAGGTCTTCAATAACTAGATCGCCCGGCTGTTCGCATAAAACTGCGGCTTTCATGTGGTCCCCCAACTTTTGGTTGTCTATTAACTTAGATACTAGTCAATTATGGCGAGCTCTACCCATGACATCATTTAATCCTAATTCTGCGGCGGGATAACTTATAAGGCGTTATCGTTGCATAATTCTCTATTGGAGTTTTTGCAACCATGGCAAATGATTATGGACACCTACCAAAAGTCGAAAAGCTAAGTGATATCAATGCGAATCGGCTAGCAACTTGGTATTCGAAAGCTTACGAAGACGACAATCTTTTTCGAACACTTGCAATTGATGAAACCACGCTGTCGATGTTTTTAGATTGGGTAGGCGTAATGTACGGCGGGGGTTCTGAAATTGACCGACACATGGTGGAGCTATGCCGCATTAGGATGGCAAACCAGAATGAATGCTTCCATTGAAGTTTAGTTAAAAGCGCATCGTTGGTGCGCACTGGCTTAACTGAAGAAGTCATACAACAGCTTGGTGACTATCAAAATTCAGATCTGCCTGGATCTTGGATAGCCGCATTGAAGTTGACTGACCATGTTTCTGGAAATAGTTCAGGCGTCTTACCTGAAGAAATTTATAGCGAGTTATTAGAGTACTTTTCTGAAGCTCAAATTTTAAGATTAGGGTCGCTTCTAGCAGTTGGTTCGGGTTGGCAGCGTATGATTGAGACGTTTGGTATTCGTCCTGATCATTACGTTGAGAGTGCTAGCGAGCCATGGACGTCTTAGGCCGTTTGGCGTGTCTCTCATGCCTTTGAGTAAAAGGTGTTAGCAGAAGTCTCTTAGCAGAATGGCTAGTCCGGATTAGAGAATTAAATCACTTGTTGGTCAAATTTTGCTCTAAGGTTACACCTCGTGACATTTTTCAAATTGACAGATGATTCCCAGATTGACGAGCTCAAATTTTTTGGTCTCGAACCGACTAGTGATGAGCTTTTGTGGCATATGCCTGTCACATCAAGGGTTGTAGGTGCTACGGGCACGTTACATGGTGGTTGTGCCTTAGCAGCCGTTGTCGGGTCTTTGGAAGTAGTCACAGGTCGGCAATTGGCGTACGCGTCAGCTCAGTATCTATCTAGAGTCACTCTTGGGTCAGAAGTAACTATCCAGCTGGAGCTCAACGCTGTCGGCAATAAAATAACACAAGCTGCCGGGAGCATAATCGGCGAGGGGGGAGTAGTGCTTCGAGCCCTTTGTGGATTCGGCGGCAGAATACTCCCTGATGATCAATGTTGGATTAGAGATCGAGAGCTTGGTGATCCATTATTGTGCTCTAAACGCCCCCAAACGTCTGAAACTGGTGTTTCATTTACGGATTCAGCAGACATTCGAATAGCAGAACAAACACCCGGTGATGCAATAGTGCAATATTGGGCGCGATTGCCTGGAACATTAGCTTCAACAACTATGGGTTTAACGGCGCTCGCTGACCTGTTGCCCAGTGGGATGCGAGTGAGTCTTAACAAAGCGTTCAGAGGCTCCAGCTTAGACAATGCCATTAAGCTCGGCGAACGTCTAGTGTCCGAATGGATACTGATTGAGATTGAGACATTTGTTGTTTCGCAAGGTGTCGGTCATGGTGTGGTTAGGATATTTTCTGAGAATGGACAATTTTTAGGGTCTGGCACTCAGTCGTTTGCGATAACAAAAATAACAGGTGAGCTAGACCGGTAAAGCTACCCAGATAGAGTTGGATCAATCATCTAACCAGCTATCGGCAATTCATCCTCGTCCAACAAAGGGCATTGAATTGGCCATAACAGTCATATTTAATACGTTTGAATCCAAGGGCAATGATGCCATGTATGCGATTGCTTCAGCAACGTGTTGTACATCCATTAGGGTCTCAGGTGTGCTTTCGCCAGATGGTTGCAGGGCGCCGTGAGACATCGCTTCAGTCAGAGGTGTGGCCGCATTGCCTATATCAATTTGTCCCACAGCTATGTGATGATCGCGACCTTCCAGAGACAAGGCCTTAGTTAATCCAGTAATTGCATGTTTTGTAGCTGTGTATGGCGATGATAGTGGTCGGGGCGTCTGAGCGGATACTGATCCGTTGTTAATGATTCTTCCCCCAGTCGGCACCTGAAACTTCATCTGAGCGAAAGCGGCTCGAGAACATAGCCAAGAACCAGTCAAGTTAACAGCCACGGTCGCTAACCAATCTTCGACTGGCAACTCATCAATTGATACTGGCGAAGTTCCCCGACCTGCGTTGTTGAATAGTAAGTCAACTCGGCCGTAAAGGTTCACCGTTTCAGCAAAGAGACGGTTGACATCCTCTGGGATAGACACGTCTGCTTGAATTGCATGAATTTTTTGGAAAGCCGTGGATAGGACCAGCAAAGGTTCTATCCGTCTTCCACAA
>CAJQGN010000208.1 GCA_905477545.1 uncultured Acidimicrobiales bacterium
GATATCGACCTCTTCGCCCCGCTGCTTCGAGAAGCAGAAGCAATTACAGGCATTGCCTACGGACAAAACATCGAGAGCGATGTTTCGATGCGGATTTTCGCTGACCACGCGCGCGCCACAGCGATGTTAATAAGCGACGGCGTTTTTCCCTCGAACGAAGACAGGGGATACGTATTACGGAGAATCATTCGGCGGGCAGTCAGGCACGCATGGGTGCTTGGAGTAACAGAAGTTGTGATGCCGCGATTAGTCGATGTAGTGGCGGAGGTTATGGGTGGCCAGTACCCTGAATTGCACAAAAATATTAGCTTTATTCGCGATGTCGTAGAGCGAGAAGAAGAACGTTTTCGACGCACGTTAGCAACGGGGTCCGAGATCCTCGATAGTGCCTTAAGTTCCATGAACGCGGGGGGATCATTGCCCGGAGAAATCGCATTTCAACTACATGACACGTTTGGTTTCCCAGTTGAAGTCACAGAAGAGATACTTGCCGAGCGAGGGTTCTCCCTAGATAAGCGGTCATTTGAGATAGCGATGGCTGAACAGCGAGACCGAGCTCGTGCCGCTCGAGCAGATGGTCCGTCTGCGGGAAAAAATATTTACAAGGACATCCTTGATGAATTCGGTCCAACTGAGTTCTTGAGAGATTCACCGGTTTTTGAGACAGCCCAAGTCTTAGCCGTGATTCCGCTCAATGATACGCTTGTCGAAATTTTCCTCGACAAGACACCGTTTTACGCTGAGAGCGGAGGCCAGGTAGGCGACAGCGGAACTCTGACGACAGATAGCGGGGTCTTTGAAGTTCTAGACTGCACACTTGCGCTTCCTAACCTGCATCGTCACATTGGTAACGTGGTATCTGGGAAGATAATGCCTGGCGCCGTTGCTAATGCAGCTATAAACGACGATCGCCGATCTTCTATCCGTCGAAATCACACCGCCACCCATATTTTGCATTGGGCACTTCGTGAGATTTTAGGTGAGCATGTTAAGCAAGCAGGTTCTTTGGTTGCCCCCGAACGTTTGCGATTCGACTTTAGCCACTTTGAGGCTGTGACGGTGGAACAACTCAATGAGATAGAAGATTTAGTCAATCTAGAGGTTCTTGGAAATGACCAATGTCGACACTTCGAGACGACAATGAAAGATGCGCAGGACCTCGGAGCGATAGCTTTTTTCGGCGATAAGTACGGAGACATTGTTCGAGTTCTTGAAGCTGGTGGTCATTCCGTAGAACTCTGCGGCGGAACTCACGTAAAAGCCCTGGGAGATATCGGGCATATAAGAATAGTAGGTGAAAGCAGCATTGGATCGAACCTTCGGCGTATAGAAGCTGTGACAGGAGTGGCGACCGTTCAGAGACACAGAAAGGCAGAAGACACTCTTGGAAAAATCGCTGAGGTTCTGAATGCGACCAGCGAAGAAGTATTTGATGTCTTAGAAAAAAGACTTCTAGAAAATAAAGATTTACGAAACCAAATAAAAATATTCCAACAGAAAGAAGCAGGATCTCGATCAGTTGAGCTAGCTGCATCGGCAATTGATGGAATTGTGGTGACAAGAGTAGATTCAATGTCCAGAGACAGCCTGCGCGATCTTGCTGCTGCGATCCAGAAAGAAAATGGTATAAAAGCTGTTGTTCTAGCCGGAGCACCCGATGAAGGAGGCGTCGCTCTAGTCGCGTCGGTAAGTGTAGAGAGCGGACTACTAGCCGGAGATTTACTAGACCAGGCGGCTAAAACCGTGCAAGGGGGATTCGGTCGTAAAGGAGAACCCTCATTAATTCTAGCCGGTGGTAAAAATATTGCCGCAATCGATGATGCTTTACAACAGGCTCGCCTGGCCGCAGGGCTATCGCAAGACTAGTTGGCAACGATGAGAGCGGTCGGTGTTGATCTAGGGTCAAAACGAATAGGCATAGCTATTTCAGATAGCGACGGAATGGTGGCCACGCCATATGAGGTAGTGAAACGATCTGGAGATCGCGAACAAGATCACCGTCGAATTCATACTATTATTTCAGAAGTGGAAGCAGAGATACTAGTCGTGGGTCTGCCGTTATCTCTTAATGGTGAGGAAGGAAGAGCAGCCCAAGGAGCGCGACATGAGGCTGAAGAAATTAAAAAAGACCTCAAGATTCCGGTAGTCATGCATGATGAGCGATACACGACCGTGGAGGCGGAAAGATCTCTCAAAGAGCAAGATCTGAACGCTGTTCAGCGACGGAAAATAATTGACAAAGTAGCTGCTACTGTTTTGCTGCAGGCGTGGTTAGATGGCCAGTAAGAGAAAGACAAAAAACATTGTTCCTCGCTTCTGCAACGAACCGCTATGACGGCCTCAAACTCTAGCTCGAGAGATCTAACATCAAAATCTTCCGGTAAGGAAGGAGTTGATTATGAAACTATTTTTATTAGAAAAAATCGAGGAACTCTGCTGTCACTAGTCCTTCTACTCATGGTGCTAGTGGCCATTTTTTTCTTCATGAATAGGACCATAAATTGGGCGAAAGAGTTGATTGACCCGCCAGGCGAGCGGGGTGCAGCAATCAATCTGACTCTCCCGCCAGGCGCAACTACGTCGGGTATCTCTGAAACATTGGCTGATTTAGACATCATTCCCAGCGCAAGCGCCTATGAGTGGTACATCAGGCTAAAGGGTGGTCCGGAATTCCAAGCTGGCTCATACACATTTCATACGAACTCTTCGATCTCTCAAGCCCTGGAAGTTCTCAGTGCTGGTCCTAACACTCCGGAACAGGCCGTGCAGCTTCGATTAACAATCCCAGAAGGTTTCACAGTTTCTCGAATAATAGATTTAATAAACAACACGCCTGGCTTGGCTTTTAGCGGCTTCGATTTCGAAAACGAATTACGCGTTGGGTATAACAGCTCAAGCGTTCTCGCAGACGAGGCGATAGTCACTAAAGGAGTCATCGACCCATATGAGGGACTACTATTTCCAGATACTTATTTCCTAACTGAAGAATCTTCCGCAGAAGATCTGGTTGTGCAAATGATCTCGCGTTTTGACCAGGTACTTTTGGAACTTGGCTACTCGGAAGCGAAGGAGAGCGTGGGTCTAAGCGCTTACGAGGTCCTCACTATCGCAAGTTTGATTGAGCGAGAAGCGCGAATTCCAGAAGAGCGAGAAAAGGTTTCGCGAGTAATCCATAATCGTGTCGCTGCAAATTGGTTTCTTGGGATCGACGCAACAATCGTATATGTGACTGGCAATAACAATTTGACTGCCGCTGACCTCAGAGTAGATTCCCCTTACAACTCTCGACTTGTTCGTGGTCTGCCCCCAGGGCCCATAAGTTCACCCGGAAGAGCTGCTTTAGAAGCGGCTATTGAGCCTGCTTCCGGGCCGTGGCTGTACTATGTACTCGTTTCAGAAGATGGTCGTCATTCCTTCTCAACTAATAATCAAGATTTTCAGCGAGATAAAGCGAAATGTGTAGAGAGAAACCTTTGCGGATGAATGAATTTGCGTTACCCACAGCTAAAACGAAGTTAGTAGCAGTTATAGGAGACCCGGTTCGTCATTCGTTAAGCCCAGTAATGTTTAACTCGGCATTCAGGGCTTTGGGAATGGACTGGCTCTATGTTGCCTTGCCGGTAAAGCTGGGCTCGAGTAGAGCTGCGATTGATGGAATCCGAGCCCTCAACATTGTAGGGCTATCAGTAACGACTCCTCATAAGGAAACGGTTGCGGCAGCAGTTGACCAACTCTCTCCCGTTGCAATGAAATTAGGGGCCGTTAACTGCGTGCGCAGGAGCGGTGAAGTGCTAATCGGGGAGAATACAGATGGCAAAGGATTCGTTGAATCGGTTCGATCCGGTCTAGGCCTTGAACCTGGGAGAAGTAAGGTTGTGGTGGTTGGCGCTGGAGGTGCTGCCCGTGCCGTGATTCTAGCGCTGGCTGAAGCTGGGGCGACTATCGCTGTGGTTAACAGAACCAAAGATAAAGCAGAAAAAATAGTTGACCAGATGGCTATGAAAAATGTTTCTACATCTGGATTCGAATCGATCAGTGACGCTGACCTAGTAGTACAAGCGACTTCATTGGGTATGGGTAATGACGACCCATTACCATTCGATCCAAATCTAATCGGGAAAGGTCAAACGTTGGTTGACCTGATATATCATCCCGAGCGCACACCAATTGTAGCCGCCGCCGCAGAGCATGGCGCCCAGACAGCCAACGGAGTCGGAATGTTGTTACATCAAGCTGGAGAACAATTTCGTATTTGGACGGGAGAAAAGCCTCCCCTCCAAGTTATGGCGGCTGCTGTCGGTCTTAGCTTCGGCCAGAACACAGACGAGTAGCTCTTTGGAATTCAACCTCGGAAGCTGAAGCCGGGGAAGACAGTAAAAATCTGTACGATATGAGTGTGAGCGTGAAACAGTGATAAAGGTCGAGGTCCCGCTGGGTGATCGTTCCTACCCAGTTTTAGTAGGACCCGGAGCGGTTAATAAGCTCAGTTCACTGATACCTGCAGATGCTGAAAGAGCATTCGTAGTTACTCAAGTAGGAGTAGGCGTCAGCGTTGACCCGGGGATTCCATACCGACTAGCGCATGTTCCAGATGGGGAAGAAGCCAAAATTCTCACAACAGTTGGAAATTTGTGCTCATCGTTCGCAAAGTTTGGGATAACTCGTCGAGACATCATTATTGGGGTCGGAGGCGGTGTCGTAACCGACGTCGCTGGATTCGCTGCGTCGGTGTATCACCGAGGAGTACGAGTAATTCATGTTGCTACGACTCTTTTGGCTCAGATTGATGCTGCGATCGGCGGTAAAACGGGAGTTAACCTACCCGAAGGAAAAAATTTAGTGGGAACCTTTTGGCAGCCATCTGGAGTCATCTGCGACACTTCTGTCCTAGATAATCTCCCGGAGCGCGAGATGGTGGCGGCAATGGGTGAACTAGCAAAATATCACTTTTTGGGTGGCGGTCAGCTAGACAAATTGCCTATAGATCAACGAATTGCCGCCTGCATACAAATCAAGGCTGATGTAGTTGCTGCGGATGAGAGAGAAGGCGCTGGTCGAGCGCTGTTGAACTACGGGCACACGCTTGGGCACGCTCTGGAAATTGCTGGCAGCTTCGACCTTAGACATGGCGAAGCTGTTGCAATTGGCCTTAAGTATGCTGCGTTGCTAGCTCTTACC
>CAJQGN010000209.1 GCA_905477545.1 uncultured Acidimicrobiales bacterium
GTTGTTGAGGTTGTTGAGGTTGTTGGCGGCGTTGAGGTTGTTGGCGGCGTTGAGGTTGTTGAGGTTGTTGGCGGCGTTGAGGTTGTTGAGGTTGTTGGCGGCGTTGAGGTTGTTGAGGTTGTTGGCGGTGCGACGGTTGTTGGCGGCGTTGACTGCTCGCTTTGTTCAGATGTTTTGGCTTGTTTCACTGTCTGTTCAAAAGAGCTCGAATTGCAGCTGGCAGCAAGGGAGAACGCTAGGAGCAAACAAATAATTTTTGGCACAGATGGAAACTAGTACGAGCGATTATGGAAGGTAAATTTGTCGCAGCAGTTTATTTATGTCGAGTAAAATATCTTCGTTGTTAGGTGCAGAAAGTTAGTCGAAAATCGGTAGCAATGCGTGAGTGTCAGCCCGACCCATGTGGGAGAGGCAAGATTAGACCAGCCTGTATCAGAGGCATCATAACCGTCCCGCTTGTCGATCTGAAAATCTACATCTGAGCAGTGTGCGGGTAATCGATACTTTGATAAGAATCTAATGCTAATCCGGGTAGGTCAATAATCTAGGTAGTAAATATCAAAATACAACTTGATATGTGCGATCATAATGATAGTGAGTCTGATGCTCTTCTAAAGAGGTGGAATATGATTACTGCGGTAACTAGATGGACAGGAACTCCTGCTGGTTTGGCTCTTGTGGAAGCTGGGTCACGAGCTGCTAAGAGCGAGCATCTAGCATGGGGCGCAAATAATTGTCGTTTCATGAGGCCAATCGCCGGCCAGGGTGGCATGGGCGTTGGCTTTTATATCTGTGAGTTCGACTCGATGAGCGCCTTTGGTGCGTTTCAGGACTCGCTTCTGGCGAGCGACTGGTTCAAACAAATGCAAAAAGACGTTGCCGCTGGCCATCCTGAAATTACGATGGACGGCACCACGGTAATGTACGACGCGATCGCAGATTAAATCACGTCTCCAGCAGTAGTCTGTATCGTGCCTGCAGTAGGCATGGAGATTAGTAAACAGAGCGTCCTGCTGTTTTGGTGGAGCTAGGAGCTAGCTAAAAAGTAATTACACAACGACCTCTGGTGCCCCCTGCTTCCAGTCGACTGTGAGCCTTGCTTGCTTGCTCTGCAGGGTACGTATCGGCGACTCTGAGAGTCACGGCACCGGCCTCGACCTGTTGTCTAAGCGAATCGAGCTTTCCATAATCGCCTTCGTATTTAGTGACCCAGGTGGCCGTGAAGTTGATACCTCGAATGTTTGATGGTTGGTAGCCACGAATAGAAGTAAAAGCTCCACCATCTTTAACTGCATCAACAACTAGCTCATTGAGAACTGCTCCATCAGCAAGTCCATCAACTCCTCCTGGGAAGTGTTTACGAACTTTAAGAGCATAGTCATCTCCACGGGCCACAATAATGTCGGCACCTAGTTTTTTGACGAGGGCCGTATCTTCTTCGGACGCATCAGAGATTACGGTTAGTCCCGCTGCTTTCCCAAGCTCAATCATGTATCCGCCATATGCGCCGGCGCCGCCTGTTACTGCAAGCGTTTGACCGGATGTGAGTCCGAGCAAGTCCAACGAGAGCATTGCAGTCAATCCATTCATCGGGAGAGTGGAGACTTCAGCGTGTGTGAACCCTTTTGGTGATGGAACGACTTGCTCGGCCTTTAGAACCAAGGATTCCCTGTATGCTCCGCGATTGCCTCGAGGCACGACCATGGCCATGGCATTATCGCCTACTTTTATACCAGTGGTAACATTAGTGCCTACTTGGTCAACTACTCCAGCGGCGTCCATACCAGGTACATATGGTGGTGGATCAACTTTTTGTGCTTCTACTCTCGACCCATTGCGCGCCAACGTGTCAGTTGGGTTAACAGCTGCGGCATATATGCGAAGTCTTACTTCTCCAGGGCCGACGTCTTGGGGAGGGACATTCACTATCTCTAACGCTTCTGGCCCGCCGTAACTATTTACTCCAACAGCTCTCATTTGCTAATTTATAGTCGGTTGCGCCGTGATTCGCAGATATGGTTTGAGGGTTTTCCAGCCAAGCGGGAATTTACTTGCTGCTTCGTCATCGCTGATTGAAGGTGAGATGATTACGTCATCGCCAACTTTCCAGTCGGCGGGCGTTGCAACAGAATGTTGTGCGCTCAGCTGTAATGAGTCGATCACGCGAAGAATTTCATCGAAGTTTCTCCCTGTGCTCGCAGGATAAGTGAGCGTGAGTTTGACTGTTTTGTCGGGTGCGATAATAAAAACTGAGCGGACGGTGAGGGTCGACGATGCGTTGGGGTGAATCATCCCGTAAGTTCCGGCGATTTTTCGGTTTTGGTCTGCGATGAGTGGAAAGTTGAGCGCAGTGCCTTGGGTTTCGGCGATGTCGCGAGACCACGAAGTGTGATCTGCGAGTCCATCTACACTCAGCCCTATCACCTTGGTGTTTCGATTCTCGAACTCTGGCTTAAGTGCTGCTACTCTTCCTAGTTCTGTTGTGCATACCGGGGTGAAGTCAGCAGGGTGGCTGAACAAAACACCCCAGGAGGAACCTAGGTACTCATAAAAATCGAGTGGCCCATCGGTCGAGTCAGCTTTAAAATTTGGGGCAACCTCTCCAAGTTGGAGTGTCATGTCAGTCTCCTTGTCGTGCAACGTAAAACAATACACGATAAAGTTGATCAGGTTAGTCATGAATTGTGTGAAAGTAGTCTTTGCTTGCAATAAAGCAATGGCGGCTTATTTGGTCCGTCTGTTTCAGTTGGTTCGGGATGATAGTTGGGCTACGTGTGAGAGACCTTCTCTTAATCGTGTGAGGTCTGAAGTTCCGACATTCACTATCAATTGATCTGCTCCGGCATCTTGCCATTGCTTAACGCTATGAAGATCAGGCAGACTCTCGATCTCTACTCTGGGAGCAATTATCAAGTCAGCTCTATCACGGTCGTGGTTCTTTAGCGAAGCTTCAAATTTGGGAACTTTCTGGGTGAAGTTATTTAAAGTAGCGAGTGGGTGCCAGCCGTTTCCAAATTTAGCAGCGCGCTCACGAGCAAGGTGTCCACCACCGCCGATCCAGATTTCAATTGACTGCTCAGTTGGCTTGGGCCCTACAATAAGTTCGTTCATTTCAAAGTGTTGCCCTTGGTAGCTAGCTGTACCTTTTGACCAAAGAACTTGCATCACCTCGATAAATTCATCTGACCAAGGACCTCGGCCATCATAAATGGTTCCAAGCGCAGCATTCTCTTCAGGGAGGCCACCTACTCCGAGTCCGGCTATAACTCTTTTAGGGGAGAGGGCATCTAGAGTTGCCAAAGATTTTGCGAGCGCCATCGGATGAAGGTAAGGAAGGACAAGAACTGAAGTTCCTAAGCTAATTTTCTCGGTCCGAGCGGCAACAAAATTTAAGATTGTGAGAGCATCGTAGTAAGGACGCTCATTGAGCCGTTCGGCTATGTATCCGATATTGATAATGTGGTGGTTTACCCATATGGAGTCGATGCCGAGCTCTTCGGCTTCGCTAGCTAATGAAATTACGTCATTTGGGTCAGAAAGCCCCCAATTATTTGGCAGTACAAATCCGAATTTCATAAGACCTCGGTTCGAGCAGGGTAGCTGCCATTAATTACTGATGGTTAGTAAGAGGAACCAAGTTTCCTTTATCTACTACTTGATGTCTATCAAGGAAAATATCACAGTTGCGCATTGGCAGGTCAAAGTGACAGTTAGTAAACCGATTGGCGAATTCGTTAGCGCCGGTAGAAAGTAAGAAACTGCCAGCGATCGCTCGTAACTCAGTGCCGTTGATGTCGGCTTTGTCATACATCGTTAAAGCTTCCCACTTAGCTCCAGGGTTAACACCCCAACCGACGTGTGAAATTGTGTATGCATTTGGGTCATTCCAGCCTTCATAATAGGAGCGCATCAACGTAGCGTCGAGTCCTGAGCCCTCGATTTCAATGACCTGATCATTTTCAATATGCAGAACTACTTGGTCTTCGAAATATTTTTTGAAAGTTAAATTTACATCGCCAAGGTCAAGAACGACTCTGCCATTAACGGTTTGAGAAAGCGGAAAGCAGAGGCACAGTCCGGCAGGCCAATATGCGATTTTGTCATTGGGTCCAAGAATGCCGCCGCCTCCTCTGCTTGGAGCTCCGACCGTATTAATTCTGAGATCAGTGCCCGCTTCTGATCTAACTTCCATAAGACTAGAGTTGTCTAAAAGTGAGAGTGATTTGAGCGCAAGTTCATGCAGTTCTCGCGTGGCCGCACAACGTTCGAGCACTTCAGGGTGCTCATTGGAAACCATTAGAACCCTACCACCTGCACTTAAGAGCTCTTGGCGTGCTTTGCTGTGGAGTAGGCCTTCGACTGTGCAATCTACGACCAGCGAACAGCTGCCTAAAGAGCCCATAATTTCCGGGTAGGCGTCATAGGCATACGTCGCTCCAGTTGAACGCACAGGCATTGGATCTGCTAACTGTGGAGAAGGGACTGTGACGCGTAAGGATCTAGCTCCAATTTGGTGGAGAGCATGGTCGGTGAGATCAAGAAGGATTTGTCTACTTTGGCTTTCAGCTAGAACTCCGATTAGGTCTCCGGCTTTCACTCCGGAGAGTTCAAAAAAATCTCGAAAACATTTAACCCACTTCGGTTCGAGAATCTCAATCATAATCTGCTTTCATTTTGAAGGGCTATTGCATTCTTAGCAGGCTTGCGAAGCCTGACTTCTGCTTATTTAGATTTGGTCAAGGGGAAAAATTGGTCTTCGGACGTTCTTGAAATCAAACAGATCATTGTCACTGCTTGTTACCCCAACACCACTTATAGGTATCTCATGAGCAGCGATAGCACGAAATCCTGCTCGGTAATGTATGCGTGATTTGAGTAAGATAAAGCGGCATTGAGTCGGCTCGATGCCGAGACTTTGCAGATGTCCGAGATCAAAAGGTTCGGTATGTCTAGAAATGACGGCAATTTTTATTGTCCCCAGGTCTAGAACTCCGCTGGGGCCCATTGCTGCCCAGGTTCCTTTGCCCATTTCAGCTGTTATTTGAAAACTTCCATCAGTTAATGAATGAACTTTCCCGCTAAGGACAAGAGGTTCGCCAACGTGACTGATGCTAGGCATATCTGTTTTACCGCCAAGAGATACTGTGATTTCATTTCCTACGCCAACAGCGGTCATCTCTGCCACCGCAACGGGATCGCAGATGGCAAATACCGCAACGTCTTCTAAATTTGAGTTGATGACTGCGGCGAGAGCTGCGGTGGTGTCTTGCGTGCCTCCGGAAGCTGAGTTGTCGGCATGATCAAGCAGGAGTATTGGGCTCCCGCTTAAATTTCTCACTTCACCAATAGTTTCCTTTATGGGCAGCGATTCAAAGATGAAGTCATGTCGGTAATCCCACGCAGATTCGAGTAACGCATCGCGTGCATCTTTAGCTTGTTGCAGGTCACCATTGGAAATAGTAACGGCGGACATTCCTGCTTCTGAAATATCCGCTAGGGGAAATCCGCCAAAGATCGATGCAGCTAGAAGACCGCCTTTTTCATAATTTCTCGCAGCATCTATAAGGGGCCCCATTGGAATGTCGCTATGCCCCATTCGGAGTGTTTGGGCGAGAAGGGGAATGTTGCCCCATGTCATGAAAGGGTCAATTTCGCTGTTTAACATTCGAAGCATTAATCGTCCGGAATGTTCACCGGCTCCGTACATGTCGATATGAGGGTAAGTCTTGTAACCGACGATTATGTCGCAATTCTCGACCATGGCTTCAGTCAGGTTGGCGTGCAGATCTAGGCTTATCGCTATTGGTAGATCTGGGGCGATTGACCTGATTCTGCGCAGGAGTTCGCCTTCTCCATCTGCGAGAGATTCTGTCACCATTGCTCCGTGTAAATCAAGGAAGCAGACATCGCACCCTTTGGAAATCGATTCGCAGATTGCGTCTGTCATGGCGCTATACGCTTCGCTCTCCACTGGCCCGCTTGGGGCAGCGTTTCCCGCTATAGGGGTGGCTAATTCCATGTCTGCTGATCGGGCGATATCTACGAAAGCGCCGAAGCCAGTACCGGTTCCATCGAAGCTTTTTAGAGCATCATTTCCGCAGGGAACGTCTATTCCGTTTGTTCCGAATCTCGAAAAAGGAGTCGGGACTGGCGAAAACGTGTTTGTCTCATGCTGCATCATTGCGATTACGGCGCGCATTCCCGAAGTAATTAACTTTGCCATTGTTCACTCATTAGTTCGTGACCCCCGAGAAGATGCTACAGAAGAAACGTAACTGCTTAAAGAAATACTTGTTATTCGTAATCTGCCTTACACCTACACTTTGGAAAAATCTAATACTCAAAAGCTCTTTTTTTTAGTTCTTATTTCCCGCAGCCCAGAAACCTTTAACTAAGTATTTGAAGAGCAAACGGAAGCGGCGATAAGAATCTTTCCTAACATTGTCCTACATGAGTCATCAGAGATCTGAACTTAACTTTCGTTCTAGTAAGGAGAAAGGTGATGAAGGTCGGTACCGTCTAAGGGTGATGATAGAAACTTTTGGTGCTGCGCAGCTTGCGACAGCTAATTGCAGGACATGGATTTTCGTGTCTGAACTGGTGACTGGTAATACGCGAAATAGTGGCTATGGAACCTGCTCGCGTTTGGACGCCGGATGCCTGTCGCTGGAACCTAACTTCTAATGGCGAAAACTGACAAAGTTCTTAAGAAACCTGAAAATGATCGTTCCAAAAACGGCTTTGCTGACCTAGGTCTGAAAAAAGAGCTATTAAAAAACCTAGTGACTCTTGGATACAGCGACCCGACTCCGGTGCAAGCTGAGGCCATACCCTTTTTGCTGACCGGGTCTGATCTGCTTGGTCAAGCTGCAACAGGTACCGGCAAGACAGCTGCTTTTGCTTTACCCATCTTGAATGAGATTGACTCTGGAGAACCTGTCAAGCTTGTCGCCTTGATCTTGGTGCCGACTCGTGAATTAGCGATGCAGGTGACTAAAGCGATTGCTGAATATGGAGCTAAGCAGGATGTAAAAGTCGTAGCAGTCTACGGTGGTCAGCCGATCCAACAACAACTGTCTGCTCTTCGTAAAGGTGTTCATGTCGTTGTTGCTACTCCCGGCCGTGCTATCGATCATTTAAAGCGTAAATCACTGAAACTTGATTCACTAAAAACAGTTGTTCTTGACGAAGCAGACGAAATGCTCGACATGGGTTTCACCGAAGACATCGAAACTATTTTAGAGACAACCCCAGCAGATCGACAGACGGTTCTTTTCTCTGCCACGATGCCACCGCGGATTAATTCAATAGCTAAGCGATATCAAATTGATCCAGTAAGGGTGCAAATTGTTACTACGGGAAACAAAGAATCTAAAACTTTAGTTCGTCAAAGCGCTTACCTAGTTCAGAGAAAACATAAACCTGCTGCATTGGGCAGAATTCTTGATATTGAAGCACCAAAAGCAACAATCGTATTTTGCAAAACGCGAACTGACGTAGACGAACTAACCGCCACTATGAACACTCGTGGTTACAGAGCTGAAGCGTTGCATGGAGGTATGGATCAAAACCAACGTGACCGAGTAATGGGTCGACTCCGTGAAGGGACCGCAGAATTACTTGTGGCGACTGACGTTGCGGCCCGAGGTTTGGATGTTGATTCTCTTACTCATGTAGTCAATTTTGATGTGCCTGCGGCGCCCGAGAGTTATGTCCATCGAATTGGTCGTGTTGGAAGAGCTGGTCGCGAAGGAGTAGCTATAACACTGGCAGAGCCCAAGAACAGGAGAGCTTTAGCCAACATTGAACATTTAACAAAACAGACTATTCATATACAGAAAGTTCCATCGGTTGACGACCTTCGACGGCGCCAGACTGAGTTAACAGTATTATCGGTAAGTGAGGCATTGGCTTCCCCTGACTTAGAGGACTTCAACCCTGTTCTTCACGCGCTGTCTGGTGCTGGCAGCGATCGGAGTATTGCGTTGGCAGCTCTAAAACTCCTTCATCTTGCAAACAACGCTGATATCCAGGAAATAGAAATACCGGAAGTTTCAGATAAGGGTAATTCTGAACGAAGGGGTGGCAGTCGGGGAGGCAAAAACAAAGGTCGAGCGCAGGCTAAAGATCGTGGCAGGAAGGGCCAAAAGTATGATGGCGCTGTCGGATCGGTTTATATTGAACTAGGAAAGCGCTCGGGTATCCGTCCTGGTGACTTGGTCGGGGCAATAGCGGGTGAAACGAATTTGACAGGCAGCCAGATTGGCCCGATACGAATATCAGACACGTTTGCAGTCGTCGGTGTGCCTGAGAAATCAGTTGATTCAGTAGTGAAGGCTATTAAGGCCACGACTATTAAAGGGAAAAAAGCGAAAGCTCGTCGTTATGTGGAGTGATGTCAAGATATTTGCTAGAGACGAGCTTGCAATTAACAACTTTTAGCTACTGATTCTTGTTGGGTGAATATTTGGTTAATTGGATGAATGGTTGCTAGCGAAATTTATCCATAGAGAGGATGGCAAAGTATTCTCAACAGAAGTTTTGTGGCTGTTTAAGGACTGAACAAGTAAGAATTGTGGAGCTACAGATTAAGGTGTTGGCGTGGCAGAAAATATTTCTAAACAACCGAAAATTGATTTTGAAACTCTAGTGAAACAGCGTAGAAGTATCCGCGGTTATAAGCCGGATGCCGTTTCTAAAGAAATCATCGATGAGATAATTGAAATCGCGAAGCGGGCGCCGTCCTCAATGAACACGCAACCCTGGCACTTCCATGTAATCACTGGTGATCCGCTGGAACAAATTCGCAAAGGCAACACAGAACGAATGCTTGCTGGCGCATCGGTAGATCGAGAAATAAAGATGGGTCACGGATACGAAGGGATACACCGAGATCGACAAGTGGAGATAGCGATCCAGCTTTTTTCTGCTATGGAAATTGAACGAGACGATAAAGAACGTCGGCAAGACTGGGTAATGCGAGGTTTTCGCCAGTTCGATGCGCCAGTCTCTATCGTGGTTACTCTTGATAAAGCGCTTGAACATGACACGGTCGGTCACTTTGATTTAGGAGCGGCAACATACGGTCTCGTGCTGGCTGCTTGGACTAAGGGATTGGGCTCGGTTATCAACGGCCAGGGGATTATGCAATCGTCAGTAGTTCGAGAATTTGCTAATATTCCGGAGGACGAAGTAATTATGACTTGCGTCGCTATGGGCTATCCGGATGAAAGCTTTGTGGCTAATGATGTTCAGTCTCTCAGAGCCTCAAACGAGAGTGTTGTCTCTTACGTAGGGTTCGACGAATAAGCATGCATTAGATTAAGCCACTGTTTCTGAGCTAAGCATCTTCGATTAATTGTCTAAGGGTTCCCATCGTGCCGACGGGATCAGGTCCGACCGGCGTAATGTTGAGAACGTTAACCCCGGCCTCTTTCCAAGCTCCGAGGCGCTCTTTGACGTAGGAAGCTGGCCCTACAAGGTTCGCTCGTTGTAGGAAATCTCCGGGAACTGCTGCCGCTGCGGCATCTTTTTGACCGTCTAGATAAAGATCCTGAATTTCGATTGCCTCTGCTTCGTAGCCATATTTCTGAGCGATAGTGTTGTAAAAATTCTTATCGCGAGCACCCATGCCTCCCCAGTAGAGAGCAGTGGTAGGGCGCTGTCGGTCTAAGACTCTTTCGGCGGTTTCGTTCACGAATTCTTCTCCAATGGCAACAGTGGTGGATGCTGCAATTGAAAGCTTGCCTAAGTCTTGATCTCTCAAAGCAGTTCCGGCCTTAAGATCATCGCCCCACACTTTTTGGAATTCATCGGGAACGAAGAAGACCGGTAGCCAACCGTCGGCTGATTTAGCTGTCTCTTTTACTGATAAGGGCATTAGCGACGCCCACCAAATGGGAATTTCGTTTCGAACAGGATGATTAATTAGCTTAAGGGGTTTTCCGAGACCGGTGCCCGTACCTTCGGGCAATGGGATTTGTACCGTTTTACCGCTGTAGATAACAGGTTCACGTTTCAAAGTCATTCGGGTTACGTCTATGTATTCGCTGATTCTTTTCATGGGCTTTTCGTAAGGCACCCCATGAAATCCTTCTATTACTTGTGGGCCGCTAGCTCCCAAACCGAGAATAAATCTTCCATTACTGACGTAATCACAACCGGCGGCAGTTTGGGCTATCGCCGCTGCGGTCCTGGAGTAGACATTAAGGATGCCAGTTCCTATTTCGATTTTTTTAGTCTTGGCAGCGAGGAATCCTACTTGGCTGACTGCATCGATGCTGTAGGCTTCGGCTACCCAAACTATGTCCAGCCCCGCACTCTCATATTCAATGACCTTTTCTACAGAAGAGTGGAAATCGCCAACGTAGTTAATGCTCATGCCAAGTTTCATGTAGAGAGCCTATATTCCTGGCAAGCTATTTTGATGGATCAATATGTCTGACTATTGTGCGAAGTAGTTGAACAATACTTAGCTAAACTTCAAATTGTGGCTGAGCAAGCTTGCACTGCACTTGAAAACGACTGGGAAACGCCCCCGAATCCGCTGATGCATCCACCATGTCAGTGCCCAAAATGTAAAGTGATTCCTGTAGCAACAGGAGACGGAACGGTTCGCTTGCGAATCAGTGGCAAAAGTCACCGTCCCGTGGTCCGAGAAGTTGAGCTAAGCCCAAATGGTCACGAGCTACTGGGGTAGACAACGACAAAGTTAGCCTGCGAGCAAGTGGACGCCGAAAATTTCTCGCTTTGGATGTTGGAGACATTAACCAATTACTGCTCATACGGTATTTTATGTATGGGGTTAGAATTGAGGTATGTCCGACGTACCTGCCGTAGTGATCACTCGTAAAGCTTGGTTGGCGTTAGCTGCAGCCGGTCTAGCAATGTTCTTAGTGGGCGTAGATGGTTCCGTTACTAACGTTGCTTTTCCGAGTTTTAGAAAAGATTTCGATGGAGTATCGAGCGCTCAGCTTTCATGGGTTCTGAATGCGTATGTCCTTGTGTACGCCGCTTTGTTAGTGGTTAGCGGACGGCTGGCTGACCGCACGGGAAGGCTGCGGGTTCTATCGATCGGGTTAATTGTATTTGTGGCGGCTTCTGTTGGCATTGCTGTCTCTCCTAGCGCTCTTTTTCTAGTAGTTATGAGAGGTTTCCAAGGGGTTGGAGCAGCGCTGATAACCCCAGCCTCCATGGGGCTAGTTATTGCTTCTTGGCCCTCTGAACGTCGTGCTACAGCGGTGACTCTCTGGGGAGCTTGCTTCGCATCAGCGAACGCCTTTGGGCCTGCTATTGGAGCGCTAATAATCGAGCTATCAAACTGGCGATGGGCATTTATGATTAATTTGCCCATTGGAATAATAGCACTGACATTGAGTAAACGAGTATTCGTCGAAACGCCAAAAAATGCGTCAGGCGCTAGACCTGATCTGTTGGGTGGAGGACTTATTTCTCTAGCGACAGGGCTGCTCGTGTTGGTGATCGTTCAAGGACGCGACTGGGGCTGGGTGTCAGGCTGGATTCTGTTGCTGGTAGTTTCAGGAGTGGCCTGTTTCGTTGGTTTCCTTTACTGCAACAAGAGACACCCTGATCCAATTCTTCCTCGAGTTTTGTTAGCTATCCCATCTTTTCGTCGTGCTTCCTTAGCTTTATTTACCTTCACTTTAGGTCTGTATGCGTTGATGCTGTCTTTAGTCCTATTTTTGACCGATGTATGGGAATACTCGATAGGAATAACTGGTTTATCTACTGCGCTTGCGGCCTTGTGCGTAACGATTGCATCAATGGTTGCTGGACCTCTCGCTGACCGTTTCGGCCACAGACTAGTTGCAGGGCCAGGAACATTTATATGTGCTCTGGGAATGCTTTGGTGGATAACAATGCTGAACGAGCAGCCCAACTATTTAGTTGGGTATCTGCCGGGGGCTGTAATGAGCGCTGTAGGGATGGGTTTAAGTTTGGGTGTATTAGCAGCGGCCGGAGTGTCGGAAGTAAAGCCAGAGTTCTTTAGTCTTGCCGGAGGTGTTACGCAGACTGCGCGCCAATTCGGAGGTGCGCTTGGCTTGGCAGCTATCTTTGCAATTTTAGGTGAACCCAGCGGACCAGCGGATGCGTAT
>CAJQGN010000210.1 GCA_905477545.1 uncultured Acidimicrobiales bacterium
ACCAACAGCCAATGGCAAGCGATCGCCCTCTATCGAGGCGGCGACTTCAAAGCCGCCGCCAACATTTTTGGAGGCTATGACACGCCCGAAGGCTGCTTTAACCACGGCAACGCACTCGTCTTTCAAGGCAACTACACCGCTGCAGCCGAACGCTACAGTCGCGCCCTTGAACTGCGGCCGGATTGGGAAGCTGCAGTCACCAATCGCGACATAGCACTCGCCCGCGCCAAGTTGCTCGAATTCCAAGGCGGCGAAGGCACCGGCGGCAAGCTCGGAGCGGATGACACCATCATCTCCAACCAGCCGCCAAGCGACAGCCCCAACGACCAAACAGAAATCGTCGAAGACAGCACTCCACTCAGCGACGCCGAGCTCCGCGCTGTCTGGCTACGCCAGGTGCAAACCAACCCAGCCGACTTCCTGAAATCCAAGTTCAGCTACCAAGCTCAACAACAAGCAAAGGAGGCGAAGCGATGAGAACACAGCCTTACTGGAGGGCAACGCTCCGTCGTTGCCACCAATGCCTAGGGGCACAGGCACTGTTGTGGCAACGACGGAGCGTTGCCCTCCACATGTTAGTCTACCTCTCCCTCGCCTCCTTAGTCCCGCTCAACGCTGCGGACAACATTGTCGTGCGCACCAACATCAGCCCGAAATCGGTTTGGGTCGGCCAGCGCATGACTCTGCAAATTGACGTGCTCGGCAAAGACGGCTGGGCGCAGATCACCGATATTGACG
Organism: uncultured Acidimicrobiales bacterium; assembly: GCA_905477545.1. Classification (GTDB taxonomy): domain Bacteria; phylum Actinomycetota; class Acidimicrobiia; order Acidimicrobiales; family Poriferisodalaceae; genus UBA9040. The sequence goes on from CAJQGN010000210.1 coordinate 739, forward strand.
CCGTCGAAATACCAAACTGCTACCTACTACCGTCCGGCAACAGCCGCGTGCGGCTCCAAGAAAAAATCGAAGGCGCCGACTACTCCGGTCAATACTACGAGCTCTCACTCTACCCTCAGCGCAATGGTAGCATTGAAATCCCAGCACTCTCACTCCCGGTAAAAATACAAACATGGGGCGCTGGTGCAGGCACCAACGATCAAGTCGTCACCACCAAACCACGATCCATCGAAGCCAAACTCCCAGCAGGCGTGCAAAATGTGCACAGCTTCGTCGCCTCTTCAAAATTCACCGCCACGCAAACATGGAGCTCCGATGCCAGCGACTTCAAAGTCGGCGATGCACTGAAACGCAGTATTCAACTAAGGGCCGACAATTTACCAGCGATGCTCCTACCCACCATCGCATATCCAGACCTCGAATACCTAAGCAGCTACCCAGAAACACCAGAGCTCAGCGATGAGTCCGCTCAGTCCACCCCAATCGGACAACGCAACGAATCGATTACCTACCTCTTCGAATCGAACGGCACCGCTCAATTACCGGACTACAGTTTCCAGTGGTGGGACCCACAGACTGAAAGCCTAACAACGGTCACACTTGAAGGCAGACACCTACAAATAAGTGGCGGCATTGCCCGCAGTGCACAACCCAATGAACCAAGCAGCACAGCACACTGGAAATGGACTATTGTTATACTCTTTTGCATGGTCGCTACTATCGTTATCGTTCGCCGCGCGCAGACGCAGCGTGACTCTAATACCGAAAGAACCCTCTTCAATCAGCTGCAGAAACGAGTGCAAAACGGAAACGTCTCCTCAATTCTCAACGCCTCCTTTCTCTGGTTAGATAGCCTCCCCACGCCACCGCGACAGCTTAGCCTCTTCTTTAAAACGCATGCTGACGAAAACACTGCGACCTTGGCCGAGGCATGGATCCGCGATCCCGGTTCGTCAATCAGCCCAAAACAGCGCCGGAAATATGCGCAGGCACTTCAACACTTACGACAGGATGCATTTGCAATAACAAAGGAATATGACAATTTGAAAAAAGCAGAAGAGAGCCTCCCACGGCTAAACGGATAGATATCCTGCTCGAATTAACAGGAACAGCACACAACTTACTTCCGAGATTCCAGCCTAACACCTCAAAGCAATAAACAGCATGCTACGCACCTACATTATTCCGCTTACCCTGGCTAGTTTTATAGCCGCTCAATCAACTCAAGCTGCAGGCCTCTGGCTTCACGAAACTGGAACCGAAGATCTCGGGGTGGCCACTGCTGGCCGCGCGGCCACAGCTGGCGATGCGACTATCGCCAGCGGGAACCCAGCCGGCATGCCACTCTTGACGGAACAAGACAGTCTCGTCGTAACTTCTCAAATCCTCTACGTGAACAGCCGCTTTGATAGCGAGACTAAGGTCAACGGGGGCGGCAACGGGGGCAATGCTGGAGGAGTCATCCCCAGTGGCACTGCCTCCTACGTGCACAAATATAGTGATGACCTTGTCTTCGGGCTCAGCTTCGGATCCTACTTCGGACTTGGCTTGGACTACGGCGACGACTGGGAAGGACGCTACTATGTAACTGAAGCTGAACTCCTCACCATGGGGCTCAATCCGTCTGTCGGTTATCGTATCAACGACCAATGGCTGATCGGCGGAGGCGCGAACTTTTTCTACTCCACACTCGATCAGCAAGCGGCAGTCAAGAACGTGTTCAACCCAAGCCAAGGCGACGGAAAGCTCAAACTTGAAGACGACACCTTCGGTGCCGGTTTCAACCTCGGAATCATGTTCGAACTGACAAAAGACACGCGTATCGGACTGACCTACCGCTCGCAAGTCGACCTTGAGTTTGAAGATGCACTCGAATTTTCAAATCTAGGCCCAGCCTTGTCGCGCCTAGAAGGGACTAAAGCGGACCTCGATCTGAACGTGCCACAACAAATTCTCCTCGGCTTACACCATCAGTTGAACGATGATTGGGCGATCATGGCGAGTATCGCTTGGCAAGAATGGAGCGAGTTCGGTAAGCAAGAGATCTCGATCACAAGCCCCAACCCGGCCGACATCGAAAAAGATCTCGAGTTTGACGACACATGGCACTTCGCCCTCGGCACTCAATATCAAATCAATCCCGAGCTACGCTGGTCGGTTGGCATCAGTCACGACACCTCACCGATCGATAAAGCCGAAAACCGCACTCCTGATATCCCCTTTGATCGTATCTGGCGTTTTGCCACAGGCCTACACTACCAATGGAAAGAAAACATCTCTATCGGCCTAGCCTATGAATACATGGATTTGGGTAGTGCTGAAATTGACGTAACAGGCAACCCCGTGCGAGGTGACC
>CAJQGN010000211.1 GCA_905477545.1 uncultured Acidimicrobiales bacterium
CACATAATGGGATTCATCGACTTTACACTTCGCATTGGGTCAGCCAGGTGGCATTCGAGGAGCCAATTGTGATGGCTAGTGTGTCGCCAAAGCATGAAACGTATCCTCTCATAGTAGATAGCGGTCACTTCACCGTTTCTGTGCTTGCCGGGGATCAAATCGCAGAAGGTCAATACTTTAGTTATCCAGGACATAAGTTCAAGTATGCATTGACTGAATTTGTTGAAGTCCGTGAGGGTCTACCGTACGTTCCCAATTCGATAGCCTGGCTAGACTGCGAAGTGTTTCAACAAACTTCGATGAGAGATCATGAGTTGTTTTTCGCCGAAGTCAAGGATGTCCGAGAAGGGCGATTGAAAGAAGACCCACTGGTGTACTCTTCTTTGCACGGATGGCGAATAGCTTCAACTCGCGCTCGCCAGAAAAACATTTCGGTGCGAGATCAACTACTTGAGAAGTTAGCCTATGAAACTGGAGATGCTGGATAAGGGTCAGGCGCCTGAGGTACTTAGTGATTCGAATATGAAAGAGTTAAGCATGAAAAACAAGATTTCAGACTCGTCAGCGGACAAGCATGTAGAGAAGCTGGTTGCACAGCTCCTTCAAGAAGTCGATCCTAAAGGCGACCGTATCGAATTTCTAGGTAGACAGTTCGATTTAGGACTTGCGTGGGTTCACTTTGATGAAGGTTGCGGCGGTTTAGGAGTTAGCCCAAAACTTCAATCGAAGGTTGCAGTCAGCCTTAGTCGCGTTGACGCTCCAAGTTGTTGGCCACGAAACCCGATCGGATATGGCATGTGCGGCCCTACCGTATTCACCCATGGCTCAGAGGACCAAAAGCGGCGTTACCTCCGCCCATTATTTACGACCGAAGAAATCTGGTGTCAACTATTTTCTGAACCATCTGCCGGCAGCGATGTAGCAGGGTTGACTAGTAGAGCCATAAAAGATGGAGACGAATGGATTGTTAATGGGCAAAAGGTCTGGACGACGCTTGCTCATATAGCCCGGTGGGGTTGTCTTGTTACCCGCACTGACCCCGAAGCCCCTAAACACAAGGGGCTATCGTATTTTGTTGTAGATATGTCCGATCCTGGCGTTGAGGTTCGGCCACTCCGCCAAATGACGGGTGATGCCGAATTTAACGAAGTGTATTTCACAGACGCTCGAATTCCAGACCAGGAGCGCCTTGGAGATACCGGAGATGGTTGGCGAGTGGCCTTGACCACCTTGATGAATGAGAGAGTTGCGATCGGCGGTAGTCAAGCCCCGCGTGGGTCAGGTGCAATCGGTGAGGCTGTACAACTTTGGCGCAGCGTCGATTCTCACAAAAAAACTGCAAGCTCAAGAGACCAGCTAATGAAGTTGTGGAGCAAAGCTGAAACTGCGCGACTTACAAATATTAGAGCAGGTGAAAATAGAGTGAAGGGTGTTCCAGGGCCAGAAGGGTCTACTGGAAAATTAGCTTTTGCGGAAAATAATAAGGAAATTTACGCATTCATGATGCAGCTACTTGGAGCCGACGGAATGCTTTATGGATCCTATGATCTTGAGCGTTCCTCAACTTCAATGAGTTCAAAGACACCCCAGCAGGCGTTTCTTCGTTCGAGAGCAAACTCCATAGAAGGTGGAACATCTGAAGTCATGCGTAATATTCTGGGAGAGCGCGTTTTGGGTCTGCCAGGGGACGTTCGAACAGACAAGGACGTACCGTTTAACGAGGTTCCACAGAGTAGGTAACCTCAATGTCTCTGCTATCGACCTAAGAGAGAATCAACTCAGGCTTTCCTCGAAAGTGAGTTCTTTCATTGACAGACAGGACACTTCTGTGTCCGGCTGGAGATGCCAATATTCGTGTGACGGAAGTGTAATCAACATTAAATTTCATGAAGTTTGTTGAACTGTACTGGAGGCAATGAGCGAGATAGGAATTAATGACGCCGCCATGACAGACGACTACGACGTTCTTCCCAGTGTTTTCGCTTACGATTGCTTCGATTGTGGCCACCGTCTCGATAAGAAAACGTTCAAGACGCGAATTAGTACTGGGGTCGAACTCTCTATTAAGTTTCTCCCACGCTTCTCGGTCTCGTTCTTTTAGAATCTCCATCGGAACATATGAGGTCGAATTTTTGTCGAATTCAGATAGTCCATGACGGACCATGGGGGTGAGGGCCAACGTACCCGCTAGCGGAGCTACCGTCTCTAAGGCTCTTTTCATTGGACTTACGTAAAGTTCATCAATCTGTTCTTCTTCGAGCAGTTGCGCCATAGCGCGCGCCTGGGATTTGCCTATTTCTGATAACGGCGGATCTGCTGGTGATCCATCATCAGTAACGACGATTTGAGGTTGCCCATGACGAACGAAAATAAGTTGCACGCAATAAGCTTAAGTTATAGAACCGAGAATGTTGAATCGGTGAGATTCTTGTGCCCTACTCACCGTTCATGGGTACCGTATTGTTTATGGCTCGTCGAACAAAGATCATTGCAACGATAGGACCCGCTTCCGAGGATGCGACCACATTAC
>CAJQGN010000212.1 GCA_905477545.1 uncultured Acidimicrobiales bacterium
ATCGAAACCATTTAGTGATTTAGCTTTGCAGGTAAATGGGGACTAACAAGGCCCGAGCCAAGGTAGTTCCGAACATGTTGAATCCGCAGATAGCGGGAGAAACTTGGTCGTCGATTGGAAGTTTTTCAATGCTTAACGCATGGACAGCAAACATATAACGATGTGGGCCGTGCCCTGCCGGCGGCGCAGAGCCCAAATATCCGTATAACCCTGCATCGTTTCTTAGTTGTTTTGCACCTTCTGGTAGCTTTTGACCGTCTTCTGTGCCGCTTCCGGTCGCCAACTCAAAAACGTCACCCGGGATGTCATATACGATCCAATGCCAAAATCCACTGCCAGTCGGTGCATCTGGATCAAAACAAGTGACGACGAAGCTCTCAGTTTGTTCTGGTGCTCCTGACCACTTCAGGTTTGGCGATATATCTTGGCCGCCAGCTCCAAAAATTCCTGACACCTGCGCCATTGGAAGCATCTCTCCATCCGAGACATCGGAACTATCGAGCGTGAAGTTACTAACTGGTGGAAGGAAATCATATGGATTATTTGGTAGTGGCATTTAAGCTCCTTTACATCACTTTGAACAAACGTATCATCACGTTTCATTACATGATTGGCGGTGTGGTTACCAATTAGCGCAAAAGACTTTTCACTGAACAGGAGAGCCGGAATAATTCATTATCGAACTCTCAGCTTATTCCCGATGCTCTAGCAAAAGCTGAGAGTTCCCGCTCGATATTGCCCATGGGTTGAAACGCTATTTCTGTCACTCCCTGGTCATTAAATTCGTCTATTTTTGCGGCCACATCACTTGCCGGCAATGTAAATGGTGATGCAAACATGCTTTCGCCAGTTATCACTTCACGATCTATCGCGTTCATATTTGTCAAATGTCCAGCGTGCACGTGCAGGTGCTGTTCCTCTTTTGAAACTTGGCCAACTAGCTCAATAAATTTTTCGGCATTTGGCATAGACGTCAGTCGTTGATCTTTTTGCTCTAAAAACGCATGGTAGGCGACACTGACCCATGGTCCTGCAGTTTCAATAACCCGTTCGGAGTTGACCGTCTCACCTTCATCCATAACGGTTCCGCTCGTCAACAAAACAACATCTCGAAGCTCAGAGTAATCTGCGTCAGGACGAGGACGCGAAGTGAAAACACCGTGGTTCATTTCCGCTGCTACACCTAGGCCTCTCGGCCCATTAACTCCTAGAGTCCATGGCACTTCAATTGGAAGATTGGGAGCATGGCCTTCCCAGTGAAGCATTGATATGAGTTGTCCCTCGTGCTCCACTGTTTCCCCCCGGAGTAAACTTTGCACGTCTCTAACCATTTCAGGAAATTCAGCCCACTTCAGAGGTTTCTGTCCCATTGCTCGACGACCTGTGAAACCAGTTCCTGCGCCAACCACAACCCTGTCTTGGCCAACAAGACTGACCAAAGTTGCTATCGCTGACGCAGTGACCATCGGATGGCGAAGAGATGGTATTAACACGCCCGGACCTAGTTTAATTTTTTTTGTTCGCGTCGCTGCTAAGGCAAGAATCATCCAAACATCTAGCTGCAATGCTGGCGTGTCGTATACCCAAGCCGTCTCGTAGCCAAGTTGCTCAGCCAATTCTATGTGCTCTGGAGTTTCGGGGGTTGGCGGGAACGCAGCTGAAATCCTCATCACAGTATTAGACCACGAATTAAGGAAATAGATATCAATTATTCAGTCCGATTATTTTGCAGGTGGCCCTAGAAATGCGATTGCTACAGAAGCACCTGCTTCCTTCCGAACTGTCGTGATGCATTTATTTTTTTGAACAGCAGGTTTAACTTTTCCTACAGCTGACCCGAGAAGCTTGGCACATTCGTCAACTTCTCGAACTGACATCACAAGACCCCAAAGCGCCCAACTAGCAATAGGGTCAAGCTGTTCTGGCCCAATCAGTTCAACAACCACTTCGCCCATGTTCACCGCAGATCTTAATATTGTCGGTCCAGATTTCGAAATGGCTTCGGGTTCACCAACGAGCGCTCCTATCTGTTCGAGAGCAATTCGCCCTCTACCAAACTCAGGCACTCGTAACACAACGTGGTCAATGCCAAAGCACCCATTCGGATGGTCTAAGGCCAATTCTGTCGATATAAAATCTTGTGACATCGTTTTAATTGAACCAAAGTTTGGAGATTCAGCATTTTGTAGAACCCATGAATGGATTCCCGGACCTTTAGAACCTTGGTCAAATACCAAATCTATAGTTCCTACTCGACATCGTTTATTTTCGACTCGGAACCCTAAATTCTTCCAAACTTGCGGCTCATCCCCAATGTGCAATTCGACGATAGAAGGGGCTTCTCGTTTCATATTTTTTATTTTAGCAATATCAATGATTTGTACAGCATGCATTAAGTAGTCGTGGCAGTATTCGACAATGGGCGAAAATTCAGTAATAACAGAAGATCATGGTCGAGTAAGAACAATAACTATCAACCGACCGCAAGCACTTAACTCGATGAATAATGAGGTCTTTGCTGGGATTAAGGAAGCATTAGCCGCTGCAGAAATCGACAACAACGTGGCTGTAACAATCGTCACTGGTGCGGGCAGAGCATTCTCTGCTGGACAAGACCTCACTGAGATGCAACAAGGCCTCGAAGGCGAAACTGTTGTTCATCAATTTCCAGCGATGCTTCAGCAGCTTACGAATTTCCGAAAGCCGCTGATAGCAGCTGTTAACGGCTTAGGTGTCGGCATTGGTATGACGTTTTTAGCACACTGCGACCTCGTTTTTATGGCTAGTAGCGCTCGGCTTAGGACTCCATTCCCGCAACTTGGGCTGGCACCCGAAGCAGGGAGCAGTTACACCTTCGCAACGCGAATGGGTTGGCAAAATGCTGCTTACACCCTTATGTCAGGGCGTTGGTTCTCCGCAGATGAATGTAAAAGTATGGGCCTTGTCTGGAGAGTTACAGAGCCAGAAACCTTGTTAGAAGAGGCTATGAGTGTCGCTCAGGAACTAGCAGTTAATCCGATTCCTTCTCTTATCGCGACTAAACAGTTGATGATGGATTCGGGTCGCTCCGCTGAGGCATGGGCAGCACACAAACGCGAGATCAGTGCCTACGCAGTTCTTCTCGGCGCACCAGCCAACCAAGAAGCTGTATCTGCTTTTGTTCAAAAACGTGAACCAGATTTTCTGAGTATCCCAGATATTTAAAAATTCTCGATTCAGCTAGCGCTTTCATGCCAGCTTGGGGGCCGGCTGCTAAGAACACCATCTGCCTCAAGGGAATCAATAGCGTCATTCGTTAGGCCAAGAAGTTGTTGCAATGTCGTTCTGTTGTTTTCCCCTCTGTAAGCGATTGTTGGTTTAACGCCAGCGGTGGTATCACTAAAACGCCATGGTGATTGTGGAACTTTTACCACTTTGCCTCTACCGGTATCCACGTTAACGAAAGCACCTCGCTCTTCAGCCCAATTTGTTGCAGCTAGCTCAGGAACTGATTTAACTTCAGATGCCAGAACGGCGCTCACACCGATATCTGCTTCGAGCTCTTCCGCTGAGTCAAACTGTGTCGCGTATTGAGCAAATATTGCAGTTAGCTGATCTCTGTTTTGAACTCGGTCTTCTATCGCGGCGAATCGAGCGTCACTGCTCAGTCCATTAATTTTCGAGACACGACACAATATTTTGAATCCGTCGGCAGTAGTAATATCTAAAGTTACATTCACGTAACGCCCGTTACCGAGTTGAAGCACCGGGGACCAATTCTGTCCGCCTTTAAAACCAACCATCGGATCTTCACCGGTCATTTCTATTGCGGCAAGGTCGTTGACCATCAAGGTGCTTTCAGCCATTGAGATTTCAACAGCCTGACCTTTCCCAGTGCGTTCTCGCATATACAACGCCGCCAACACTGCTCCAAGCGCGTGCAGACCAGTGCATGTATCTGAATGCGACATGGGATCATTTCGCGGCTGCTCTTCGCGCCGCCGAGCCACCATTTCAGTTAGCCCAGCTTCCGCATGGATAGCTGACGCAAAGGCCCCTTGGTTCGATCGAGAATTGCCATGGCCCCAACCACTTATTGATCCAAGAATAACCCGGGGATTCACTTTGCTTAGCACTTCGTATGTAAGACCTAAGCGACTCATTACTTTGGGACGATAATTTTCAAGAACCATATCGGCTCGCGTGACCATCTCTAGAAACAAGTCACGTCCACCTTTGGTAGCCAAGTCGATTGAAACGCATTCTTTCCCAGCGTTGTACTGCACAAAATATGGTGATTGTCCATCCACTCGAGGAACTAGTGACCGAGTCAAGTCACCATCAGGAGGCTCAATTTTTATTACACGGGCACCTAAGTCACTAAGTAGCCTAGAACAGATCGGACCTGCTAATGCCCTCGTGAGATCAAGCACAATGATGTCAGACAATGGTGCGTTCATGGGAATGAAACCTACTCTCAGAAATTGAAGTTAAAATTTGGGGAGATCAGCCATGTATAAACCGAGCTGATTTTTGGTCAAAGTCGTCCGGTTGTAGACCTAAAAATTTGAGGCGAAGGTGATTCCACAGATCTAAACATTTCCAGTCAGGTTTATCTGTTGTGCTGTTTCCATCTAAGAACGGATTGGGCAATAGAACAGTCAGCATCTGCTCACCTAGGCCATTGAACATTCGACAGCCCCATGAGACAGGTCCTTCTTCTCTCACTACCCGATATAGCTCAACTTTGCTGCAGCGCCGGATCTTTGCTACATCAGGATCGGTAGGAAATCCAGGTTCTCCTCTTGTCTCTCCTACACACAGATGCATATGCCATTTACCGAAGTCTAAGGTCAGGTAACCGTCTAGGATGCTGGTGATTGGTCTTTTAGGCGCGCGTATTTCATAAGCGGCACCTTGAATAATTGGCCCGAAACTTATCTCTTTCCAATGTAAAAAAATTTCGTCAATTATTGAAATCAGTTCTGATTCCACTGCTTTGAGAGGGAAGCACTCCACGGTTCCCACTCCTGGTTCTTCGTGAAAATTTCCTCGCCCCTTCATAGAACGTTTAGACCTTGATTTTGTATAAGTCGGCGGCATTATCTTGAAGTATTTTTTTTTGAATAACTGGGTCTAGTTCGCTTATCGCGTTCCTAACTCGCTCAACGCTATGAGGATATAAACATGTCGGGTGAGGAATGTCTGTCTCAAACATTATTCGGTCAGGACCAAGGTGCTCAATTGCCGGACCGAGGGTTCGCGACTCAAACCAAAAGCATCCATAAAATTGGCGCCGGAAATAGTCAGATGGTTTGAGAGATAAGTGGGCGAGGTGCTGAGGAGCTGTTTCGCCGCATTGATAGTCAAGAGCATCTAGTAAAAACGGTATCCAACCAACACCGCTTTCGACCGAAACAAACTTTAGGTTCGGGTATAGCTCAGGGACATCACTGACGAGAAGGTTAACCATCCACCTGAGTTGCCCAAGAAAGATTGCTGCACCACCGAGGGAGATTTTCACATCTCCTGGCCAAGTCTCGTATGGAACTTTCCCTGACCAATCGATATCGCCCTCAGAAGCACCAATATGAAAATTAATTGGCATCTCGAGGCTTTCACACGTTTCCCAGAATGGCCTCCATTCTGGTTGGGAAAAGTTTGGCATACCCGAATCATGCGGATTGGAGCACATAACTATGCCTCGTGACCCATTTTTTTGCATCCGCTCCACTTCGACTATGCAGGCATCGATATCCCACCAGGGAACCAGCGCCATTGGTAATATTCGCTCTCCGGAACGGCTCTGAAGATCGCTCATCCAGTCGTTATAAATTTCGACGCATGCAATCCTTAATGAACGATCCTCAACTTTCAAAAAATTTTGATTACCAAATCCTCCAACATTTGGGTAAACAATGCCATGGCTGACACCCATCTGGTCCATTAGCTTTAGTCGAGCATCACAGTCATAGGAGGCGGCATGAACCATTTCTATATCAGCTTTCAGAAAGTTTAAGCCCAACATCTTCTCGCCATCGGGAAGGATTGCGCTAACGGCAGAACTCCCAGCTATCGGAATGTCACCATTCACTACCCACTTTCGGCGACCGTTATGTTCTTTCATCTGAGGCACTAAATCTTTGTACTTAGCCGGAGCGAGACTCGTCCAGAGGTCTGGAGGCTCAGACCAATGAGTGTCGGAGTCAATAATGCTAATTCCGGGAAAAATTTCGCTTACTGCTGCCATATAGCTAAGCCCCTTTCGATCGCAAACTAGCCCCTGTGCGATCTCACTCTTGATATTACTTCTTTTGCAGCTACCTCGGCTGCCGGTTCTCACGCGGGTTCAAGAGTGAAAACAATTGGTTGCCTCTCAGTAAGGCCAACAACGTTATTTTTCGGCTCGTCAGCTTCAAAATTAACTGGATCGCGAGACCCTCTAGCAAGAATTAATGCTCCCATCAGCGACATGATGAAAATAACGCCAAGGGGGACAAAGCGCGTAGATGCCATGTCAGTCAAAAAACCTGCGAGCGGAGGTCCGATAAGGCTACCAACCCCGCTGAAAAGGAAGATGTACCCCATAACCGATCCAATGCCGATCATTCCAAAATAATGAGCCGCCACAGCTCCCATAAGGGCTACGTACCCCCCGTAGGTGACACCAAGCAACAGGGCAAAAATCATCAATAGCCAGTATTTTCCATTGGCGAACATCCAAACCAAATATGCGACTGGCTGAGCAGCAAATGACAGTTGTAAAAGACGAACAGCTCCGAGGCGTCCAGCAAAACTTGTTAGTAACAAACGCCCAAGAATGCTAGAACCTCCAATTGCGCTGATTAAAAGAGCAGCTCGGTTAGAGCTGATACCATCTTCTTCAGCAAACCGAATAACGAAGGCGAAAGCTGCCATAAGAGCTGTTGACATCAAAGCGCTGGAACCGCATAAAATTTTGAACTCAGGTGTTTTAGTTACTAGACCTACATGGTTTTTGGAATTCGCCTGAGTTTGTACTGGAGATCGTCTCACTAAAAATGTTGCTACGACTAGGCACACTGCTGATATCACCGCGAGAACACGAAAGGCTCCTCGCCATCCCTCGGTCTGAATTAATGATTTAGCAAATGGAACCAATAGCAAAGTACCAATTCCTGAACCAGTTGCTGCAACACCTTGAGCTAGGGCTCTGTACTTAACAAAAAATGTAGCAACTGTTGAGAACAGCGGCGAACAGTAAAGTCCACCTCCGAAACCCAAACCAAGTCCATAGACCACATAGCTTTGCCAAATAGCTGTGGTAAACGAAGCCGCTACTAAACCACCAACAAATAGCGAGCCTCCGATCGCTAGAAGAGGGCGCGGGCCATAGCGATCACACCAACGCCCAGATATCGCACCTGTTCCGAAAAACAAGAACATTGTTATCCCAAACATCAGAGAAGTAAGACCAAGCCCTGCGTTGAATTCGGTCGCCATTGATGAAACAAAGGCACCAAAGGTGTAGAGGACTCCAAATGAAATACCGACAGCAATCATCGCTCCGACCGCAACTGCCCAAGCCCGGCCGCTATCAAACATTTCAGAATCAGAACTCATGTGAAGTTTTATTGTAGAGCCCAAGAAGCTGCATCTGTTAAATAGGTGCTGCTGGCATCTATCGGCAAGCTCAACTGAGCTTGTTCAGCAAACTTTTCGTAAGTAATGCAGCACCTATCGCGCACCCATCCGAGCCGAGTGGGCTGAGTTCTAATCGCACCGGGTCTCGATGCTCGGCTCCTACGACTATTTTAAGCAACCACTCGCTAACACCTTGAATGAGTGGACTACCAATGTTTGCTAATCCTCCGCCTATTATTATGAGACTGGGATCCACAACCATCACTAAATTAGACATTCCAATAGCTACATCTTTACAAAACTGGCCGAATATTTCTTCCGCTTGTTTGTTACCAGACGTCATAGCTGAAACTAACTGGCTACCAAGAACGTCATCAATCTGAGCGACATTTAGCTCGTCGAGACTCACGGTCCTCGCCGAAACGGCCTGCCGAACCATGTGTGTAAGAGAGCTACCTGAGCCGTACATCTCCCACGGGCCTCGTCGACCAGTTACGTGTAGATCACCGTCGGATTTTATAGTCATATGCCCCGACTCGCCAGCAAAACCATTTGATCCATTAAGTAGGTGGCCATCAACAACTAGACCGGTTCCTATTCCGGTTCCAAGAGCCACAAAGATGAAATTCTTACATCCCTTGCCCGCTCCAATTTCAGCTTCGGCGATAGTGCCAGCAGTAGCATCGTTCGCGACTGCAACTGGCAGGCCAATGGCGTTGGATACTCGTTCCTTTAAAGGAAACTCTGTCAAAGACGGAAGATTTGGTGAGTATCGAACAGAACCTTCTGATGTCACTAGACCCGCTACCGCCAACCCGACCGCATCGATCGGAGCAGCGGTTTGATCATCGAGCTTTGTAATTAAGTCAACTATTGATTCAACGAGCTCAAATCCATTACCTGAACTCGGAGCAACAACGCTAGCTTCAACCAAGTTGGATACAGGATCCACCAATACTGCCAAAGCCTTAGTTCCGCCGATGTCGATTCCTACGATCACAAGAACCTACAGTATGTGATTTACTGTTAGACCGCGACACCTTTTTTGCTTACGGACACCGGAGCCCAAATGATCAACAGAGATACTCAACTCACCGTGAACACAATCGGATCTTCAGGTCCGGGGTCGCGTCTGCTTATTTTACTTCACGGTTATGGAGCCGACGAAAATGATCTGGCGCCAATCGTTCCACATATTGACCCAGAGGGCTTATTTTTTTCTGTTTGTCTTCGAGCTCCGATCGACCTCGTTCCATTTGGGGCTGCTTGGTATGAGAGAGATGCTTCCGGTGCCATCGCATCCGAAACCTTTATTTCATCAGTAGATGCCATCGATGAAACGATTAGAGAGATCTGCGAATGGGGATCTTTCGACTATTCCGAAAGTGTTTTATTAGGTTTTTCTCAAGGTTGCGCTATGGCACTGGCATCATGTTTCAGAGCTGGCAAGGCAGTTCGTCCCGCTGGGTTGGCTTGTCTATCGGGGATGCTTCAAACAGTTCCTAACTTTCAATATCAGCTAAATGGGCCACCGGTGTCTATTTTGGTTCAACACGGCACTAACGACCCAATGGTTAATATCGATAAAGGTCGAAATATTCGTGATTCTCTTATTGAATCGGGTCTTAAGCCCCAGTATTTCGAGTATCCGATGCAACACGAAATAAATGGTGAGTCTCTTTTTGACCTTCGATCTTGGTTAAACACGGTTGGACTAGCTATTTAGGAATGGTTCCACAGCAAACACGGACCCAGAATACGCTGAATCAACAAATGTCTTTTCCGGCGGGACGTCCTTAACAAGAATGCGGTAGCACTCGGGACGAACCCGCAGGAATATAGACATCAGCACTGCCCCAGTTGCGACTGAGATTACGATTGCTGTAGAGGGTCCGAGAATTTCTGCTAGCTCACCTAAGAGAAGCATCCCGATTGGCAACACACCTATAGCAGTGGTCAAAAGACCTAATGCCCTGCCTCTCTTATCAGGAGAAACTGAGTCCATAACTAACACCGCTTGCGTTGATCCGAATAGCCCCATGCCAATCGCTGCAACTAGCAACATCAGTCCGGCGAGCAGAAACCAAGGAGCTGACGCAAAACCGCTCATAAAGAGAAAAGCTGCGAATGAGCCAATAACGTAGGTTCGCCCTCTCCTTTTCGGCTGGCGTTTCGCAACAGTCAATGAACCGATGAACATTCCCATTCCGAGCATTGAGGCGAGTAGTCCTAGCAAGGCAGGACCAACTTCGAATTTCCGTCCAACAATCTGAATTAACGGTGTCGAGGCGAAAAAAAAGAAATTAACGCATGCTGTGACCCCAAGGATGCTTATCAAACCGCGCTCGGTGCGTAACATCTTCACCCCGTCGGTTATCGCTCTTAGACCACCTTCGGTAGCTTTTTGAAGCCGGTCAATCCTGGGAACCATGCTGAAGGTAACTACAGCTATTATTTGCAAGCCGGCCATTACTGTTAACGCCCATCCAATTCCTGCAGCTTGGATTAGGGACCCTCCGGCAAACGCACCTAAGGCAAGCGCTGTTGAGGTTGCAGTGGATTCCAAAGCCATTGCGTTATCAATATTCGATTCACCAACCAAGTCATAGACGATAGCTCTTCGGCCTGTCATGTCGAACACCATTCCAGCGCCAGCTAAAAAAAGAACTGGATATATCATCCAAACATCTAGGATCCCTAAAAATTCAGTTGCACTCAGAACTAGCAATGCCGGGATTGTCACTAGGAACTGGCAGATCATTGTCCTTCGTCTATCGAATCGATCTGAGATCCAGCCACCGATAATGCCTCCAAAAAGCATTGGGGCCCATAAGGCCACTCCAGTTAACTGAACCATTCGAGCTGAACCAGTTAGCTCATGGGCAATAAAAGGCCCGATAAAGGACACACCCCATCTCGACAAACCCCAAGTCCACCCGGCTATGAGCAGTAACGGGAAATGCTTAACCTTTAACGCTTTGAAAGTATCTGGCGAACTCACTAACGATGCATACCGCCATCAACGGTAAATTCCTGTCCCGTGCAATAGCTAGATTCCTCAGATGCTAAGAAAAGAGCAACCGCAGCGACTTCAGATGCTTCTGCTTCTCGACCTAGTGGTATCCCTCTGACCATTTTTTCTTTATCAAACTCAGAAGTCATTTCCGTGTTGATTAAACCGGGATGAATAGAATTAACGCGAATATTATTTCTTCCAAGCTCCAGTGCAGCGATTTTAGTCATTCCACGAACAGCCCATTTAGTTGCTCCATAAGCCATTGATGCGAACGTTGCTTCTAAACCGGCAACTGAACTTAGATTCACAATAGAACCAGAATTTTGGGAGATCATCTGGGGTGCGACAGACCGCATTCCTAAGAAAACGCCAGTTTGGTTTATCGCAACAGTTTCGTTCCATATCTCATCGCTGGTATTTACAAGCCGTGCCCCACGTAAAATACCGGCGTTATTAATAAGAACATCAATCCGGCCATGGTGGGCAACAACGTCAGCTACTACAGCTTCCCAATCATCTACCGACGAAACATCATGATGCAAAAACTCAACATCTAGCTGGGCTGCAGTTTTACCTCCATCTTCATCTAAAACATCGGTAATTACGACTGTTGCTCCTTCGTCGCGGAAAAGTTCAGCTTCAGCTGCTCCCTGCCCCCGAGCTCCTCCTGTGATTATTGCAACTTTGCCAGTTAATCGTCCCATTTCGTCCCCACTCTTATTTTCTATGACTCAAGCTTCTTATCTGATCAGCTTTAAATTCTACTTCGTTAAGTTAGTTTGCGCTCTTATCACTAATCCTGACTCGAAATTTGGGTTTACTTACCCTATGTTTAGGGCGTGGATCTAGATCAAATAGTTAGAGAGATTCGATTAGCCGGTCCCGCTTGGAAAGAGAGATCTCTTGGTGCCGAATCTCGTGGGAGCATTGATTCAGCAAATGCTGAAGAGATTCGACGTATCGGGGCGCATAGACTCACTCAGCCTTTTGACTTCGGAGGTGCTCAATCGTCTATCGAAGATCATATGCGGGCTGTTGCTGTGGCTGGAGAGTATTGCATGTCGACTGCATGGTGCCTCGGTGTATGGAGCGCACATAATTGGATGGCCTCCCATTTCCCGGCAGAAGGACAACATGATTTTTGGGAAGATCCAAGAACTTTAATCAGCGCGTCAATAGTTCCAAAAACAAAGTTCAAGGCAGTAGGCCAAGACGTCTTAGTCTCCGGAAGGTTTAGTTTTGGGTCTGGGTGCGATCATGCTTCGTGGCTCGGAGTCGGCGGGCTCATAGGAGATCAGACACCTTCGCCTGTTATTTGTATGTTGCCAAAGGACTCTGTTTCTATCGACCATCAGTCATGGGAAGTAAGCGGCCTTAGAGGGACCGGTTCTAAGGAGTTGGTTATCGCCGATGAGGTCCTGGTGCCCGCCCACAGAGTTCTTCATGTGTCTGAATCTATGAACCGGGAATCTCCTGGACAAAAACTTTATGGCCATCCGCTGTATCTGACGCCGTGGCGAACTACAGCGATACTTGTTCTAGCTGCACCGCTAATCGGTGCAGCCAAAGCTGCAATAAGACGGTTTCAAGAGCGTATGGATAGCCACGTCTTAGTCTCATTAAAAACCACTCAACTCAACGACCCTCTTGCGCTTAATAGGCTTGCTGAATCATCGGCAGAAGTTCAAGCGGCAGAGTTGATGCTCTATCACGCCGCAAAGCAGCTAGATCTGTTAGGTGCAGCTGGTGAGGTAGATGCGTTAGATAATGCTGTCATCGTTAGAGATTGTGGGTTCGCAGTCCGACTTTTGGCTAATTCCGTTGATCGACTTTTTGAAGCAAGTGGCGGAAGCGCTCTTTCTAGCGCCGAGCTCATGCAGCGAATATGGCGTGACGTTCATGCGGCACGAAGTCACGCTGTTTTAACATGGGATCATGCATCTCATGCTTACTCCCAAGCGTTATTTCAGTAACTAAAACGGGTCATTGGTTATAAATTCGCGACAACCTCTTTAGCTATCAACGCATCAGATTCAGCTGCTGCATTTTGATCGGAACCTAAGGTTGCGCCCACAAAAATAAGTTTGTCCAGACCGAGATCACTGAGTTTTTGGATGCGCTCGATGCAACGGTCGGGGCCGCCTACGATTGAGTAGTTATCCACAAAATCATTAGATAGCAGCGATGCTTGGTCTGAGTCAGCCCGAGTATGGCTGGTCATATCGTACCTCTCATGTAATTCATTCATTACCTTTTTATCCTCAGAAGAAATAGGGCCTACAACTTCTCCGTGCATAACGGAGAATCGAGCGAACGTAGACAAACCGCCACGCACAAGCTCGCGTGCCTTTTCTATATTTGGATGGCAAATGACATTAATATAGGCTCCGTAGTTAATCTCGTCAGGATCTAACCCCTGGTCTTTTCTAGCTTTGCGAGCAATTTCTATTCCCCATTTGATCCGCTCATGATCAGCTCCCAAAGCAAACATAACTCGGTCGCTGTGTCGAGCTGCTGCTGAAATTACTTTCGGGCCGGTCGCGGCGACTTCCACATCAACTTTTCCTAGTCTTCCAGGAAGCCAGTTTATTTGACTCGCTATCGCTGATGCCGCTAATCCAAGTTCATCAACTCCCCGCGATACTGTTTCCCCGAATTTTAAATCTTCGAATAAAACCTCTTCGCCCCTTAAATACTTTTGAACTGCTATTAGATATCGCTCGAAATCAACAACACGAGCCGGGCTGCGACCAATGTGAGCCAAGGCAGAATCCCCACGTCCAATTCCTAACTGAACTCGATCACCAGCGACTCGTTGCACGCTTCCGATTGCACTTGCAGTTACTGCTGGGTGACGAGTCACAGGGTTTGTAACTCCTGTTGAAAGCTCGAGAGTCTCGGTAGCGACCGCCGCTGTAGCCATTGCTACATAAACGTCTCCAGAAAGATTTTGTGAATCGACAAATGAGATTCCGTCAAATCCTTGTTCTTCTATGCGCCGAGCTGTCCTACTGGAATCAGGCCGAGCGACTATTTGTGTAAATATTTTTGACATGAACTGACAGTAGTGTTTTCACAAAAATATTGCTCTAATGCTCAGCACTACCCTGTCCCATAAAGTTTTCAGTCGGAACATTTACGACAAATAGATCAGCTGCGGATGACTCTTCCAGCGAGCGAGCCTTGGTGTTGACCATCTCTCATGAAAATTTGCCCATTAACTAGTGTTAGATCGTATCCAGAAGCTTTTTGGACATAGCGACCGGCGCCATTAGGAAAGTCATAAACAAACTCAGGTGCGTGAATAGCAAGATTTTCGAAGTCGATAATGTTTACATCCGCATAGGAACCCTCACGTATTCTTCCGCGATCTTTGAAGCCGAAAAGATCCGCACCTTCAGAGGTCAACATTTTTACGGCCTCTTCGACTTCCCAAGTTTTACTATCGCGAGTCCACCTTGTTAAGAAATAAGTTGACTGACTGGCATCTTGTATTTGCCCAACGTGTGCACCTGCGTCGCCAATACCAAGAACTACGTCAGGATGTTTGAGTTTTGACTCAATCGCATCAAAATCAAAATTTAAAAATGGATAGTTCCAAAGACCGCGGCCTTCAGTTTCTAGGGCCATATCTATGAAGGCTTCGGCGGGTGATACGCCTCTAGTTTCAGCATGAGCAAGCAACGACTCTGATGGGTCGGCCTCATATTCCACTCGGCTAGTATCTAACCTATATATTCCTGCCAGATCAAGTTTGGAAGGCGTCTTTGTGGCGTCAAGTACAAGTTGATTCTTGAAAGAATTATCTCCAAGTTTTTTAATTTTCTCCTGCCAAGACAGACCTCGCAAAGTTCTCCACTCTCGAGAACAATTATCAAATGGTGTTCTGTTAGCTACACCGAACAATACTCCAATTCCTCGGCTAGTTGTTTGTGGGTATATCAATGCACCATCTTCGTTCGCACGTTCGACTAGTTCCAGCCAATACTCCCAGGCACTTGGATCGGACCTGTTTTGTACAAAACCAAAAGTTACTGGTCGGCCGGTTCTTAGAGATAGTTCTTTCATCCACTCAACTTCACGCTCGATGATCGAACGATCTGCGATACCGACCATCCCGTGCAGCTTTCGATCGTTATCTACTGCTGCTTCAAAGATTCCTTTGCCTAAGCGACCCATTACTTCGCCGATAGCAAGCAACTCCTCCGGGTGAGCCCAAGTGCCAGGCACTTCTCTTCCGTCAGGTGTCTGGTGTAAGTAGGTTCTCGATGTAGAAAATCCGAGTGCTCCACCTTCCATGCTCTCTTCAACTAAATCGCACATTTTCGCAATGTCTTGAGCATTGGCGTGGTGCTCATCGATAGCTCGATCACCCATGGCCATTAGACGAACTGAACAGTGCCCCACCATTCCGCCAACGTTCAGGCCCTTTGGCATGCGCTCATATGAATCTAGATATTCACCAAAGGTTCGCCAGTCCCAGGGCAGACCCTCTAAAATTGCCTTAGCCGGTATATCTTCAACTGATTCCATTACTTCAGCTAAGAAGCTGCGATCTTCGGGTTTACACGGAGCGAATGTAACTCCACAGTTACCCATTACAGCTGAAGTAACGCCATGCCAGCAAGACACCGTTCCGATTGGGTCCCACGCCAGTTGAGCATCGAGGTGCGTGTGGATATCGACAAATCCCGGTGTAACAATCCGGCCCGACGCATCAATTACCCTCTCGGCTTCAGCTCTGCAGTCACCAACTTCGACGATTCGATCGTCTACGATTCCGACGTCGGCTGATCTGCTTTTTGCACCAGTCCCGTCTATGACAGTTCCGTTTCTTATAACTATGTCGTATGCCATTTACGCCCCCCAGCATTATGTTTGTCTCATAGTAGCCCCTTATTTAAGGGCTTTTTCAAGAAATCACTAAACCAATTATTTCAGCTGCAGCAGCTTCTATTGGAGAAAGTACTTCAGCGACCTCGTCTGGTGAAAAACCCAAAGAAACCATGATCTCAGATGTGTGTTCGCCCAGTTTCGGTGGGGGACGTGTCGCTCCCAATCCTGGTGTGTCGCTCAATTGCACCACGTTGGTGACCACTTTGGTTTTCCCATAATTCGGTACATCTATCTCGGCAATATAGCCATTAGCTTCAGCTTGAGGATCTCCTAGTAGCTCCGTGTAATCCTGGACTCGCTCATAGATGATTTCTGGTTGTTGTTTAAAGAAAATATCCCATTCTTCGGTGGTGCGCGTCATAAATGCTTCGCTCAACGCGGCTCGAATTTCAACGACACCATCGCCATCCCCGAGAATTCCTATTCGCTTAGCTCCTGTGTCCCACCTGCTGTCTAATGCCAACTCGGGCTTTCCACCAAACACGAGAAACTCATCCCATGACTCGTCTGACATAGCTACAGCCAACAAAAAAGACCCACCATCGGAGGCCTGGTACACACCGTAAGGGCTAGCAATACTTGGGTTATGCTGCCCATCTCGTCCCAAGGTGATACCGGTCATTGCTGTGTGGGTCAGCTCCCAAGATTGCAACCACATCATTGTGCCCAATGCTGACGTATTTACTTCTTGTCCCCTACCGGTGCGTTCACGAGCGAATAATGCAGTCATAATGCCTAAAGTCAGTTGCATAGCACCTGAATGGTCAGCTATCGCTGCTCCGGGCGGCATAGGGGGCCCATCAGCAGAACCCGAGATTGCGGCCAAACCTCCACGAGCTTGAGCTGCTCCATCCAACATCGCTTTGTTAGCATCGTCTCCGTTCGGACCGAATCCCGACACTCTGCCATAAATGAGACGATCATTTAACTTTCGCAGACGTTCGTAGTCTAAACTCATTCTTTCCAGTGCTTCTGAGCGGTA
>CAJQGN010000213.1 GCA_905477545.1 uncultured Acidimicrobiales bacterium
GAGCGTTTAACGCTGTTGGAATTGATATTAATAGAGATGGATGAGTTGCGGCTGGTTTAAACGCTGCGATGAATGGTGTCAGCGATCGGACTTCGTTTTTGTTTGTTCCATTGCGTGAAGTTCCAGGAAATTTCGATGTCGTGTTAGCTAATATCCATGACTACACCTTGCGTAGCATGGCAAATGAGCTAACTGATAAGTTGAAGAGAAATGGGTGGTTGGGCCTCAGCGGAATATCGAGTGCTCAGGTATCAAGAGTTGAAGCGTGTTTTCCTAGAGTGAAGTTCGAGCGACCGATAAATCGAGATGAATGGGTTGGGTTGGTCGGTAAGGTTGTAGGTTGATGATCTAGAGTACGTGTAGATCTATTAAATTTATGGGGGCGAAATGCAGGTTGGCTTAAGCGTTATTTTTCAGAATCCCGATGAGACCGTTCCGGACCAGCAGGTGTATCAGCAGGATCTTTCTCTTGCTCTTCAAGCGGAGGGTCTTGGATTTGATTCGGTCTGGAGCGTGGAGCATCACTTCACGGATTACACGATGTGTCCAGATGTCCTTCAATTCCTTACGTATATGGCAGGGGCTACCAAGAAGATCAAACTTGGTTCGATGGTCTGTGTCCTACCTTGGCACGATCCTCTGCGTGTAGCCGAACAAATTTCTATGCTCGACAATCTTTCTGATGGCAGGTTTATTCTCGGGCTTGGTCGAGGCACTGGCAAAGTTGAGTTTGATGGCTTTAGAACTGAGATGGACACGGCCCGCCTTCGTTTCAAAGAATCAACAGAGATGGTTCTAAACGCATTGGAAAATGGCTACGCAGAATATCACGGGGAACTTATCGAGCAGCCAAGGGTGGATATTAGACCGAGACCGCTTAAGTCGATGAGGGGTAGGGCCTATGCAGCTGCGGTATCTCCTGAATCAGCGAAAATTATGGCTGAACTTGGCGTAGGAATATTGATTGTTCCTCAGAAACCATGGAAAGCAGTGCGCCAGGAGCTTCAAGATTACCGTGATGTCTATCGAGAGGCGAATGATGCTGAGCCTCCATCTCCGTTAGTTGCTGGATGGACCTTTGTAGACGAAAACCCGAATAGAGCTGAGGAAAAAGCGCGTGAGTATATTGGTGGATATTGGGACTCGATAATTAAGCATTACGAGTTTGATAAACCGCATTTGAAGGATACGGAAGGTTATGAGGCCCACGGCGTTATGTACGATCGTCTAAAGGCTCCAGGTGGTATGGAAATGATGACCGACTTCTTTGTGAATCTTCAAATTTGGGGAAGCCCACAGCAAGTGTTCGATAAAATTATGAAGCTTCAGGATGAAACCCATATGGATGGCTATATGGGAGTGTTCAGTTTCGCTGGTATGCCTATTTCTGAAGCCGATACGAGCATGAAGCTATTTGCTCGTGAAGTTATGCCAGAGCTTCAGAAGTTAGCGCCGGTGCAAGAGCGACTTGGCATTCCAGCGTAGCGACCTCGTTTAATTATCTGAGGTTTTAATAATTTTCCCAATACTAGTAGCCGGTTGGTGAATTCCTTTTGCTGCTTTACTGTTGGGATTATCCTTGGACCCACGAAGTTTCGGGAACTGGCGGCCTGGATCTATTTATAATTTCTGTTGTTATAACCCGCCGAGGAGAGGTTGAGTCTGCGAATGTAGCAACGTCTTTGTAGATTATCTCCCGGTCGTTATCATCGCCGAAGAATCTTTCTTTCATGTCAATGAGGCTTTCGAAACTTACAAGAGCAAAGCCATCGATGGGTATCCCGGAGAATGTCTGAACGATGCTCAGTTGTGTGTAATCCCACATGCCAGGATGATGCTGTAGAGCTAGTGGAGCGTGGATATCGCGCCAGTGAGAATCCGCTTGCTCATGGGTAAATTCGGGATGGTGGAGCAGGGGGAAAATTGCGGTTATTCCTGGAGAGGTTGTTCCTGCCACAGCAGATTCTGGTCTTTCTCGAATACATCTTGAGAAGGCTAAGTAAGTACCAACATCGTTGATTTCGTTTAATTGGCTTGGATCATCTGTCATGACTCTGACTAATGTTCGGAATAGAAGCTTTGTCTCATCAGGCTGGCTATTTATGTATGAGATACCGTCTAGCTTTCTTGCAATTTCAAGAGCTGCGTCGATGTCATTTCCTACTGCTATAAGTTCGTGCATAGCAATATCTTGTCACGGCATGGATCTTCTATGTCGAGATAGAATAGAAACTAATGGTAAAATCAGCTGATTCTCCTGGTGGGGTAGGCCGGGAATCTGAATCAGAGCCAAAAACTTTGAATCCGTATGTGTACAAAGTTCAGCCGACTCGTGAGACTCGCCTAACTACAACATCTGGTTTCTCTCCGTGGACTATTTTTTGGGTAGCGCTTCTTGGACTAGTGTCGGCCAATTTTATGGTTTCTGTCTTAGCAGCTGCAATAAATGAACTTGCCCAAGAATTTAGCGTCGATCGCAGTCTCATGCGTTGGGTAGTTACTGGACCCAATCTAGGATTTGCGGTCTTAGCCGTTACAGCCGGGAAACTAGCTGACCTGTATGGAAGACGGCAAGCTTTTTTGGTTTCACTGATTGGTTCGGGGTTTTTTGGTCTGCTCTCAGCGGTCGCGTGGTCGGCTGAATCCCTCATCATATTTCGTACTCTCAGCGCTATTTTTGGCTCAGCGACAGGCCCGGCTGGAATAGCAATAATCTTTACTCAATTCGAAGCATCTAAACGGATAAGAGTTTTAGGTTGGTGGGGTCTAGTTATGGCTGGTGGCCCAGTCGCAGGAATAGCGATTTGTGGTCCGTTGATAGATCTATATAGCTGGCGGTGGGTTTTCATTGCTCAGGTTCCTGTTACGGCGTTAGCGTTAATTCTTGGCTATAAAGTGTTGCCAAGCACATCAAGAAAAACTGATATTAAATTCGACATTCCCGGAACTTTGCTACTCGCTGCAGGTCTATCTGCCTTGCTAGCAGCGATAAACCGTGGCCCGATTTGGGGTTGGGGTTCAACGTCGATTTCTGTGTTGGTAAGTATTTCAGTTGTGCTATTAGTTCTATTTATTTTTCAGGAGAAACGGGCAGTTGCTCCACTGATTCCGATTGAGTACTTCCGGCGTAGAAATTTTGTTATTCCCATGCTGAGTCAGGTATTCACAAATTTTGCTTATATGGGTGCCGGGTTTGTTCTCACACCGCTTTTTATAGCTGAGGTATATGGTCACTCGGTTACCAGGACAAGTTATTTGATTACTTCACGGCCACTTTTTTTTGCTTTAGCGGGGCCATTAGTAGGCTTCGCTGGAGCGCGTTTAGGTGAACGTGTTTTGTCTGTGTCTGGCGCTTTTTTTGTTGCGGTGTCTGCATGTCTCTTGTCGTTAGCAAATGCTACGAGTGGGGACTTTTTTGTCTTCGTGTCATTAGGTATAGCGGGTTTTGGTTTAGGAGTAATGCAGCCTGCTATGACCTCAGTAATAACTAATGCGGTAGAAGAAAAAGATGTAGCAACTGCGGGAGGAGCGCAGCAGATGATGTGGCAGCTAGGTACCGCCGGAGGCATAGAAATTTTGGGATCAATTCAAGAAAGTCGCGAGCGATTCTCGGGGCTTGTTGGTAGCTATAACGAAGCTTTTATGATTGCAGCAGGATTCGCGTTTTTGGGTATGGTTCTTGTGAGTTTCGTGAGGAGAGTTTGAACTTTAGCGTCCTTTGAACTGTGGTTCTCTCTTCTCTAAAAACGCTGACACTGCTTCATTAGTGTCGGAGGTGTAAAAGTTAATCGTTTGGGCCATGCCTTCGCCTTCTAACGCTGTTGAGAAGTCAGCTGTAGCATTTAGAGTCAGGAGGCGTTTGGTCATAGCTAGCGCAAGTGGTGGCCCGGATGCTAGCCGCTGACTCCATTGCGCAACGAAATCATCTAACTCGCTATCGGGAACTACGTGGTTAACGAAACCAAATTTTTTAGCTTCTTCAGCAGATATAACATCGGCGAAAAAGGCGAGTTCCTTTGCCTTGTGAAGACCAATAAGTCTCGGAAGAATCCAGGTACCCCCGAAATCGACGGATAGCCCGCGCTTTGCAAAAATTTCGCTAAATCGAGCGGAATCGCTGGCGACAATTAAGTCGCAGGCTAGAGCCATATTCATGCCAGCTCCTGCCGCAACTCCGTTCACTTTTGCGACAACTGGAACCATAATGGAATAGAGCGCTTGGATAGTTTTGTGAATAAGATTCATGGACTGTAGCTGGTGCATTTTTGGTGCATCGCCACCAAGATCAGCTCCGCTGCAAAATGCATCTCCTGCCCCCGTCATAATCACAGCGCGTATGTCAGGAGCGATTGAGATCTCGTTCCAGGTCTCTCGAAGCTCTCTCCACATAGTGAAGTTGGCAGCATTTTTTTTCTCGGGCCTGTTCATTGTCACGGTAGCTATTCCATTGTCTGCTACGTCAAGAATTAATGTCTCAAGGGTCTTAGATTCCATTATCTTAGAATAGGCCTTAAGGGTTAGCTGTTTCACGTCAGAACCTTGGAAGTTGCGAAAACTGATTGGTAGAAGATCTAAGATTGATGGTTCGTTGCTTGGTTCGAAAAGTGAAACTTTAGGCTGCTAGGAAGTTAGTTAATGCTTCGATGAAACCCAAAGTGTTTTGACCGTGCACGTTGTGGCCGGAATCGTTGACGGTTACTAAGGTTCCGTTAGGAAGAGCTTCGCAGAAGCGATGCGCCGCTTCCTGAGTCAAAATGTTAGAGTTAGCACCTCTGATTAAGAGAGTGCTGCCGGTCATTTTTTTTGCGTCGCGCAGTTGGAATCGGTCACTGTTGAGTCTTTGCTGTTCGGTGGACGCTAAGCGTTGGCCATGATCTCGTTTGCTGACGAATTTTCCATCGGCTCGTTGTAGAAGGTTATATTTGACGGTTCGTTGAATGTGTTCGGCTGATCGGTAGGGATCGTATTTTTGAACTGATGTAACGAAATCTTGTACATCATCGAATTCACGGTTTTCTGTGACGAATTTTCGTATAGATTTTGCTCCTTCGGAGGACATCTCGGGAGCAATGTCAACTAGCACGAAACGTAAGTTCAGATTTGGGAAATCAAGCGCAATGCGCATGGCATTCATTCCTCCCATGGAATGGCCGATGATAGTTGCTTCGCTGATAGCTAGCTCATTTATTAGAGCATTAACATCTGCTGCCATGGCAGATGAGGAGTAATCAGCGTCGCGAGACCACTCGCTGTCGCCGTGCCCACGCTGGTCTAGAGCGATAATGTGGTATCGGTCGGCAAGATGCAGGCTTACTAAGTCCCAAGAGTGCGCTGATTGATTGCCGCCGTGGAGTAGGACAAGTGTGGGATGAGTCGGTTGTCCCCATTCGAGAAAATGAAAACGTTGATGTCGTAGGATTATGTTGCGTGATGAATAACGGATGTTGTTGCCGTGGGTTATTCCCAGATCTTGGGCGCTAGCGAGCAAGCTGCCGTATTCCTCAGACAGTGTCATGTCCAAAGGCTTGTTAGTGTCAGAAAATTCATTCAGATACATTGATGAAGAGTCTTTCAGAGTTAGGTTCTGTGTGCTTTTTTAAGGCGGATTAAATGGTGCCGGTGTCAAGATCCAGGTAACCGCGAGCAACGCTAATTTTGAGGATATCACTGGTTCCTTCAGCTAGTTGAAGCGCTTTAACCCGTGAAGAGATTTGGGTCAAAGGGTGGGTTTCGGTTAGAGCTTGTCCGCCTATGATTTGGATAGCTTCATCGATAATCCGGTTTAATGCCTCTGTTGCTAAAACTTTCACTGCGCTAGCTTCGTTAACGGCGTTTTGTCCAATGTCGATTAGTCGAGCCGCGCGGTACAGGGCTGAACGGACGGCGAATGCTTCTATGCGAAGTCCTCCGAAGCGCATTCTCGTTAAATCGTTGCTTCCGGCCAGCGACTTTTTTCCATCTGTCTGTTTTAAATAAGTGGCTATATGTTCCAGCACGAATGAACAAAGCCCGGTGCTAGTAGCCGCTATGCCCATCCGAACGTCGGTTACTTGCTCTAAAGCCCTTTTCATGCCTGATCCTATGGGTCCAATAACATGTGTCGCTGGAACTCTGACATTTGTGAATGTAAAGGCTGCGTGTTGGCTTCCATCGCTCGACGCAAATTTGCGGGTTAATTTCACTCCTGGTCTAGAAGTTTCGATCAGTAGCATAGTTTTCCCAGAGTGGGGAATGTCGACGAGCGCGTTTATAAAATGTGCTTTCGCTCCACCTGTGACGTAGGATTTTTGCCCGTTGATAATTAGTTCTTCGCCGTTTAGCTCGGCCCAGGTATGCCGTTGAGCGTCTGCCGGCTCGGTGAAACCGAAACCGCTGTTCATTTCCCCTGCTAAATATGGCATAAGAAAATTGCTCCTGAGAGGTTCCTCTACATTTTCTAGTAATCCTGGTGGTGGGCCCAATAAACCTTCCAGATGGGCGATGTTGAGAGAGCCGAATGTTTCACGGGCGATAGCCAGATCTAAGGCGGTTCCCTCGCTTCCTCCGCATGAGGCTGGTTGGGTTAGGTCAAACACTTTTGCCCGCTGCGAAAGGCCTCTAACTTGTTGTTCTCGACTTTCGGTCGAGAAGAGTTCAAGGTCCAATGAGGCGATTTGGTGAGCAAGCCTGGAGCATCGATTCTGTAGGTCTGTTTCTTCTGGCGTCAGGAAATCAGGCAACTTCACTCCGGGTGCAATCTAAACTTCTTAAATTAGATGATATTTTGTCTTTAAGCACATGTTCTCGTGACTCGAGAGTTCTCAGCGTCTAGTTTGCGGTCATGGATTCACTTATAGGAAAAACAGCAGTGGTCACTGGCGCTGCGTCTGGTATGGGCTTGGCTATGAGCCGGCGGTTTGTGGAAGCTGGCATGAATGTAGTGCTATCAGATGTCGATGAGAATAAGTTGACTGAAGAGACTCGGCTGATTGTTGCGGGCGGGGGTAGAGCAATAAGTGTGGTAGCGGATGTAGCGTTAGAGGATCACCATTCGATGCTTCTAGATCGGGCAATAGATGAATTTGGAATCGTGAATGTTGTGTGTCTTAACGCCGGTGTGACTGGATCGATCGGTCGATCGTGGGCTTTGACTAAACAGGACTGGGACTGGACACTGGGAATACTTCTTGATGGAGTCATTAACGGTATTAGAACGTTTGTGCCTCATCTCATTGACCATGGTGACGGGCATGTAGTTACTACGGCGTCAATAGCTGGCCACGTTTCGTCACCATACGGAGGGCCCTATAACGTTGGGAAGCATGGAGTGGTAACTCTGTCGGAAACCTTACATCATGAGTTAAAAGCCGATGGATCTTCGGTCGGTGTGACATGTCTATGTCCTGGGTTCGTGCAAACGAACATCGTTCAGGCGACGCGAGAACGAAATAGTGATGAGGCGGGATCAGGAAAGGATGAAAAAGCTGATCGGTGGCTTGAGATATCGGAACGAGTTCTTAGGACTGGGCTAGAGCCTGAGGTCGTGGCGCAACAAGTCCATGACGCAATACTGGCGAACCAATTTTGGCTTTTCACTGATAATGATTGGGATGCGCCGATAGCTCGCCGCAGTAAAGAGATTGTGGAAAGAAACGTACCTTCAATTGGCTTACCAGATTTGAGATAAATATTTGTGCCGGGCATACCAATGGGTGAATCGATGAGCGAACAGTCGGCCGGAAAATGTTCGGTTGTCTTGGCGTCGTGTAACTTATAGAGCCTCGGCTGCGGAGAAGATGTATAAGAGCTAGTAGTGCATGAATATGACAATAGGCAGATAGCCCGCTCGTTGCGTATTTTACGCAGAAGTTCGCGTGGATCCTTTCTGCCGGATGCAACATGATGTAAGACATAGATCATGACAGTTCGATGGGTTTTTGTGCTGCTTGCAGGGCTGGTTTTAGGTTGCAGCGCATCTGGTAGTCCTAGCCCAGGGGTTTCAGATGGAGCAGCAAGAAGAACTGGGGTTGAGTCAGTAGAATCAGTGGTCACTACGCTGGGCGCGCCAGTCGAGATTCCCTTAATGAAGTGGCAGAACGGTTCATCTGATTATCTCTATGATCAAGAGTCACTGCATACCTTTGAACTCACCATTTCTGATGAGGCCCTAGCTGAGATCGATAAAGACCCGAGCGAAGAAAAATATGTTGAAGGAAGCCTTACTTTCGAAGGTGAAACTATTAGTCCCGTTGGTATTAGGTACAAGGGATCAGTTGGCGCGTGGGTAGGGTGTCTTGCTGGTGGAAGTCTTTTCGAACCCGATGGGGAAAAGACATGTACCAAGCTTTCGATGAAAGTTAAGATCAACTGGCAAGACAGTGCGCAAACTTTCTGGGGAGTGAAAAAGCTTCAATTCCATTCTATGAATCTTGATCCGAGTCAAATGCATGACCGACTCGGGTATTGGCTTTTCCGAAAGATGGGAGTTCCAGCACCGCGAGCAAGTCACGCTCGGCTGCTAATTAACGGTAATTATTCTGGTCTGTACTCATTCGTTGAACAAATCGACGGAAGGTTTGCCGACCGGCAGTTTGATGATGGAGATGGGAACCTTTACAAGGAGGTCTGGCCTCTAACGCCCAAGGGCTTTGCTCGCGAAGAGTTTGAGTTCATAGAAGCCTTGAAGACGAATGAGGAGGAGGCGAGAGTCAGTCACATCCTCAAGTTCTCTAATGAACTGGCTGTAGCTGAGAAAAATGAATTGCCGCAGATAGTTTCGAGGTGGATGGACATCGATGAGATAATTCGGTGGGCTGTTGTCGACAGAGTTATCCGAAACGATGATGGTCCGTTGCATTGGTACTGTTTCGAAAGTTGCACGAACCACAATTTTTATTGGTACGAGGAGCCCGCTACGGGTCGCCTTCGTATAATTCCCTGGGACCTTGATAGCGCGTTCGCTAACATCATGTCCGATTCCAACCCTGTTACTCCCGTCGCGGATAGTTGGGGTCAAATCACAAACGACTGCTCCCCGTTTCCGCACGGAGAATGGCGTTTGTATCAGTGGTCAGCTACGTGTGATCGTTTGATTGGTGCCTGGACCGCCTTTGAAGATAAAAGCGAAGCAACTTGGGTCACGTTTCTCGCCGGCCCTTTCTCGCAAGAAAGCACCGATGCTGTTCTGACACAATGGGAAGAACAGATTCATGAAGCCACATTGGACGCGGCCAACAAGCATCGAGACGCTCTGAGCGTGGAGAACTGGAAGGCCGCGTTATCGGAGTTAAGTTCGTCGCTTGATTTTGCTCGGTCTAACAGCTGGCCTTCATAACCCTCAATCTGTGGATTGGAGCGTATAAGGTAGAGAGGGTTTAAGACCGCAGGTCAAGAGGTTTGTTTAATGAGCCGAGTAGCGTTAGTTGGTATAGACCTTGCTGCAGTGCTGGTGTTGGTCTTCTGTCTATATTTTCCTCGCAATCGACGACGAGATATGGTTGTGGCGCTTCTAGGTGTCAACGTCGGCGTGATGGCTATCGCAACTGCATTCACGCAAGTAGAAGCGAACCTTGGGCTTGGGTTAGGTCTCTTCGGAGTGTTATCGATCATTCGTTTACGTTCCTCGGAGTTAGGTCAGCCAGAAATTGCCTATTACTTCTGCTCCCTTGCATTAGGGCTCTTAGGAGGGGTGCAATTTGAACCTGCTTATGCGTCTCCTCTCTTGATGGTGGCTGTTCTGGTTACGCTCTGGCTAGGTGACCATCGGGCCTTACTTCGAGGATATTTAGAGCAAAACATGATTCTGGATCGGGCGTATACCGACAATGGTGAGTTGACTCGAGTTCTTGAGGACTTGTTGGGTGAGAGTGGCGAAGTTTCAGTGCGTCGAGTCAGAGTCCGGCGAGTGGACCTTGTTAATGACAGCACAAATGTAGATGTTTATTACCGACTGCGGTCATGATATTTCAGCTTGATTCGCTAGTGCAACGTTTTCCTGCGATCGGCATCGAGAGTATGGATAACGTAGCATCTCTCGAGCAACGTTTTGATCGTAAGTACGTAGTCAGTGAAGAGGAAGCCAAATTTTTTTTCGCGATGTTACCTGGTTCTCTAAATGCCCTAGAAATAAGTGGGAAGAGGGCGTTCGCGTATGAATCTTGGTATTTCGATACAGCGGATTTGGAATCATTTCGTGCCACGGCTTATCGTCGCAGGAGGCGGTGGAAAGTACGCACTCGAACTTATTTGGATGCCCAGAAGTCCCTTGTGGAAGTGAAGCTTCGCGACCATCGTGGGCGGAGCTTGAAGTGTCGGCTCCCAGAAAGTTTTTCATTGGCGCCGAGTTTGAGCACTGAAGGTACAAAGTTTGTCAACAATATCTTGGGCCGAGACGGTTTGGCTGAAACGCTTAGAGCAACTTTGCAGACATCCTACGACCGTGTTTCAGTAGTAGATATGGAAAACGGGGTGCGGCTAACCGCAGATTTGGGTGTTAAGTGTGAGACGGTCGGAGGGAAAGAAGTGTCGATCAATGGTGTGGTAATTGAAACTAAATCTCCGCACAGCTCGGGACCCATTGACCGCGTTCTGTGGCGATGTGGTCATAGACCCGTCCGGCTCAGTAAATATGGAACAGGTTTGGCTGCAATTCATGATGAGCTATCGCGAAGCAAATGGCATCGAACCATCAATCAACATTTTAGGGCTTGAGGCTTAGCGGCCTACTGCATAATCGCGTTGTTATTGTTTATTTCAACACTTACTTTATCCTGGTTTGTGTACCTAGGAGTTGATGCTTGTCGGTACCAGAAAGAAGCAAAGCCATTTGTAGCTAAGAGCATTAAAGAATTAATTAGTGCATGCAATCAAGACGACGCGGTGAATGATTCTCTCAGTTAATCTGAGGCTATGACCCTGATAAATGGTGACGCAAGCGAAAAAGAGCAGTACGAGGTTATAGTGGTCGGCACTGGTGTGTCTGGAATCTATCAGCTTCATAAATTACGAGAGTTAGGTGTCTCTGTTCTTGCCCTCGAAGCTGGTTCTGACGTAGGCGGCACTTGGTATTGGAATCGATATCCCGGGGCGCGTTTTGATTCGGAAAGTTATTCCTATGGTTATTCATTTAGTGAAGAGCTTCTAGCTGAGTGGGATTGGAAAGAACGATTTTCAGGGCAGCCGGAGAATTTACGCTATCTACAACATGTCGCAGATCGTTTTGATCTGCGAGAAGATATTCGGTTTGATACTAGAGTCCGTTCTTGCGTATTTGATGATGTAACTAACAAATGGGAAGTTGAGGCCGAAGACGGTTTTAGAGTTGAGTGCCAGATCTTGATAACAGCAATCGGGATACTGTCGAAACCTCTGATTCCTGAGTATCCAGGAATGGAAAATTTCGATGGACCTTCTTTCCATACAGCTCAATGGCCGTCGGAAGGCGTAGATTTCGATGGAAAGCGCGTAGCAGTCATTGGCACTGGAGCAACGGCTGTGCAGCTAATACAAGAGGTGGCAAAATCGGCTGAGCATTTAACTATTTTTCAACGGAGCCCTAACTGGTGTGCTCCTTTACACAATGGTCCAATAAGTGAAGAAGAAATGTCCTCAATAAAAAATCGGTATGAGGATATTTTTGAAGCATGTAAGTCTTCATTTGCCGGATTTATCCATACATCGGACTCTCGAAAAGCTTTAGACGTAACTGCTGCGGAGCGAAACGAATTTTACGAAGAACTCTACGCTTCGCCAGGGTTTGGAATATGGATGGGAAATTTCCGGGACGTTTTGGTTGATGAAGAGGCGAACAAGACTCTCAGTGAGTTTGTGGAGCGGAAAATTCGCGAACGGGTAAATAATCCAGACATAGCAGAGAAACTCATTCCTAAAGACCATGGATTTGGTACTAGACGTGTGCCGATGGAGACGAGATACTACGAAGTCTATAACCAGGAGAATGTGATGCTGGTTGATCTAAATGAAACGCCGATTGAGGCTGTAACTACTCGTGGAATTGAGACGACAAAACATAATTATGATTTTGATTTAGTGATTTACGCAACGGGCTTTGATGCGGTTATGGGCCCCTTTAATTCGATTGACTTCGTTGGTGCGAACGGGAAACTTCTGAGAGAAAAATGGTCCTCAGGGCCACGCACTTTTTTAGGAATGAGTGTTTCTGGTTTTCCCAATATGTTCACTTTGGTAGGTCCACATAATGCGTCTACATTTTGTAATCAACCTCGGTGCATCGAGCAGAATGTTGAGTGGGTATCAGACTTCGTCGCTTATTTTTTCAAAAACAGAATTAGTCGTGTTGAGGCATCTGAGATAGCAGAGAATTCTTGGACTGAACATGTTCACGAGTCGGTTTCGAGGTTGTTGATGAGTAAAACTGATTCGTGGTTTATGGGTGTGAACAAAAATATTGTGGGTCGTGAGGAAAAAAACTTCATGCTTTATGCTGGTGGTTTTCCTGGCTATACACAGCGTTGCAACGATATTGCTTCTAACGGATACGAGGGCTTTAACCTATCTTAGAGCTTTACGTTTGTGGCCGGAATGGTTGTTTTCCTGTAGACAAAACCCTGCGATACTTCAAAAAGCGTATTGGTTTGTTCGGCATTGTGCTTGGGTTAGGGCCTTACCGCGAGTGATGGACGGG
>CAJQGN010000214.1 GCA_905477545.1 uncultured Acidimicrobiales bacterium
GTGTGAGGTTCCTATAGGGTTTGTGATTGCAGCTTTAGGCGGAGAGCTGGAAGTTCCAACACTAAACGGCCGAGTCTCTTTAAAAATACCATCAGAAACCCAGACGGGTTCCCAGTTCCGCATGAGAGGGAAAGGGGTAAAGTCTGTGCGCGGAGGAGGCATCGGCGATTTGATTTGCCGTGTTATTGTTGAGACTCCAGTAAGTTTAACTGGGAAACAAAAAGCTTTACTGGAAGAGTTCTCTGGAACATTATCTAAAAACAGCAAGCATAGTCCTCGGGCAGTTACATGGCTGAATGGGGTAAAGAAATTTTTTGATGAGCTAATTTAGTAGGTGGATTCTCTGATGGGAAAAGCGATCAAGGTTGGGATAGCTGGCGCAGGTGGTAAGATGGGCCGTATGCTAATTGGTCGTTGTATACAGGATCCATGCTTTCAACTAATGGCCGCTCTAGAGCGTCCGGAATCTCCGTTGATAGGAGTGGATGCTGGGCTTTTATCAGGAAGCACAAGTACAGGGGTTAAAGTTAACTCGAACCTTCTCGAGGTGATAGAAAATATTGATATCCTAATTGATTTCACTTCTCCGGAATCAACGCTCAGCAATGTTCTTGTTTGCCAGGATAAAGAGAAGCCTATTGTCATAGGAACAACTGGTTTGGGAGACAGTATCGAAGCTTTGGAATCGGCTGCCCGATATATTCCGATCATGTTTGCACCTAATATGAGTATCGGAGTAAACATATGTTTTCAGGTCTTAGAAACTGTGGCCCGTGCGCTAGGTGATCAGTTCGATGTGGAAATAGTTGAAGCACACCATCGGGATAAAATTGACTCCCCCTCCGGAACTGCTTTACGCATGGGCGAGGTGGTAGCTGAGGCGCTTGGGCGAAATCTTTCGGATTGCGCCGTGTATGGAAGAGAAGGCGATGTTGGAGTAAGGGAATCCAAGACAATCGGTTTCGGGACAGTTAGAGGGGGAGATATTGTGGGGGAGCACACAGTTATGTTTGCTGGCCCGGGAGAGAGGATAGAAATTACGCACCGTGCCTCAGATCGGTCTAATTTCGCAAATGGAGCTTTAAAAGCAGCGAAGTGGTTGGAGTCAAGAAAGCACGGGCTATATGATATGCAGGATGTCTTAAACTTACGATAGATGGATTTTTCTTGAGATTTACATACTTTATATCTTATTAATCTTGGGTAAAGCGCTATGTCCTTAAATAAACTTAAGAGTCTAATTTAAATGCGCAAGTTACGAGCAGGAGTTGTGGGTGTAGGTTATTTAGGTAATTTTCATGCCCAGAAATACACTATATGCTCGGGAGTCGAGCTCTGTGGCGTTGCTGACACAGATCCAGTTCGAGGACAAGATGTTGCGACTAAATACTCTACAACCTTCTATCCAGATTATCGCGATCTGATTCCTGAAATTGACCTTGTTTCAATAGTAGTGCCTCCGGCGCAGCACTACTCTATAGCTGAGTATTTCTTGTCTGGCGGCGTCCATGCTTTAGTCGAAAAACCCCTGACAGAAACGGTAGCGCAAGCAGAGAATCTGATTGCTTCAGCATCTAGAAAAAATCTCATTCTTCAGGTTGGCCATTTAGAGCGATTTAATCCAGTAATTTTGCTAATGCGGAAGCATATAGTTAGACCGGAACGGATAGAAGCTAAAAGGATGGCAATTTACAAAGAGCGTGGGACGGAAGTGGACGTTGTACTTGATTTGATGATCCATGATATCGATATTGTTCTTAGTCTGACGAATAGTGGTGTAAAAAAAATACATGCTGATGGAGCAATTATCCGCAGTGGAAAGCTTGATATGGCGAGAGCCTCTATCGAATTTGTTGATGGTTTAGTAGCGAATCTTGAGGCTAGCCGGGTATCTGATGAGCCGGGTCGGTCAATGGATGTGTATGAAGGAAGTCGGTATTTATCTTTAGACTACGTCAACCACGAGTTGCGAAGTGGAAGGATGGTCGAGAACAAAAAGCACGAGGATGTTCGTGAGTTCACATTCGAAAGTGACGTTACGCTTGGTATAGACATCCTAAAGACTGAAATACAATCTTTTGTGACATCGGCTTCTACTGGAACTCCCCCTAAAGTGTCGGGTGAAGATGGTAAAAAGGCCTTGGAAGTGGCTATTGAAATCTCCCATCAAATTAATGCAAGGATTAGAGCCTAATATACGCATTAATCATTCCATGTCAGTACTCCGTCAAGTACAATGTTTGAAAATAGCTAGGTCGCAAAATTTTCGCGACAGGCGCTTCATTTACAGGTGAAACTTTGAACGATTCGGCATTTCTTGCGTTATCCGACGGAAGTATATTTCTTGGCACCTCTATTGGCGCCTCGGGACTTCAATCAGGTGAAGTTGTCTTCAATACGTCTATGAGCGGATATCAAGAAATACTCAGCGATCCTTCATATGCGAGACAATTAGTTGCTCTTACTTATCCCCATATAGGAAATACTGGGACGAATCAGCTAGATATGGAATCTAAGAATTCGAGTATTTCTGGACTCATTATAAGAAATTATTCGGATCCAAGTAATTGGCGTTCGGGGAGCTCACTGCAGGATTTTCTTGTTCAAAATGATATTGTCGCTATCGCAGATATAGACACGAGACGGTTGACTAGATTACTCAGGACAAAAGGCTCATTGGCCGGGGCTATTTCCTGTGGTCATGACGCCAGTAGAGAGTTAGCATTGGAAGCGGCGAGAGCTTTTGGGGGGCTGGAAGGCCTTGACCTTGCTAAAGAAGTGACATGTAAAGCTCCTTATGTATGGAAAGAGGGGCTCTGGCGCCTATCAAATAATGAGCACTCTGAGCCTCCAAAAGCTAATTTTCGAGTAGTAGCCTACGATTTTGGAGTCAAGCGAAACATACTTCGGTTGTTAGTGAACCGAGGGTGTGAGGTTGAGGTCGTCCCGGCCGATACGACGGCAAAAGAAATTATCGAGCGACAACCTGACGGAGTTTTCCTGTCGAATGGACCAGGAGACCCACAGGCTTGTCATTATGCCATTGAGGCCGTGCGAGAGATTGTCGATTCAGGAATTCCAAGTTTTGGTATTTGTTTGGGGTATCAGATTCTGGCACTAGCCTGTGGTGCCCAGACTGTAAAAATGAAATTTGGCCATCATGGTGCTAATCACCCAGTTAAAGATCTGCAAGAAGGCAAGGTTTTGATTACAAGTCAAAATCATGGTTTCTCTGTTGATGAAGCTTCTTTGCCAGATGCTTTATCTCTAACCCATAGGTCATTATTTGACGGGACATTACAAGGTGTTGAGCATCGACAACAACCAGCATTTGGATTTCAAGGTCATCCAGAAGGTAGTCCTGGACCACATGATATACATGCTTTATTCGACAAATTTATTTCATTAATGAAGGCTGACACAACCAGTGGGTAAAAGGACAGACATTCATTCCATTCTAATAATTGGTGCGGGTCCTATTGTTATCGGTCAGGCCTGTGAGTTTGACTATTCTGGATCTCAGGCATGTAAAGCTATGCGAGATGAGGGTTATCGTGTCATTTTAGTAAATTCAAATCCTGCGACCATCATGACTGATCCTGGAATGGCAGACGCTACTTATATTGAGCCAATTACATGGGAAACAGTTGCAAAAATCATTGAAATTGAGAAGCCAGATGCTCTTTTGCCAACGATGGGCGGTCAGACTGCCCTCAATTGTGCGCTTGCTCTGTCAAATAAAGGCATTTTGAAGAAATTTGGTGTCGAACTTATCGGAGCCAAGGAAAAAGCTATTGAGAAGGCTGAGGATCGTTCAAAGTTTCGGGATGCGATGCAGTCTATCGGTTTAGAAACAGCGAAATCATTTATAGCTCATACTTGGGAAGAAGCAGAAAGTACGCAGAGGAAGCTTGGTTTCCCCATTGTTGTTAGGCCGTCATTTACAATGGGCGGTAGTGGTGGTGGGATAGCTTTCAATGAGGAAGAGTACCGAGAGATATGCCGTGGTGGGTTAGAAGCATCTCCGACAAGTGAGATTTTGATAGAAGAGTCTCTTCTGGGCTGGAAAGAGTTCGAAATGGAAGTAGTGAGGGATCGAGCGGACAATTGCATAATAATTTGTTCGATAGAAAACTTGGATCCTATGGGTATTCACACTGGCGATTCGATTACAGTTGCGCCGGCGCAGACTCTCACTGATAAAGAATACCAGTTGATGCGTAATGCATCAGTTGCGATTCTGCGTGAGATTGGAGTTGATACTGGTGGCTCTAATGTGCAGTTTGCTGTGGATCCCCAGTCTGGTCGACTTATTGTTATTGAAATGAACCCTCGAGTATCAAGATCTTCTGCCTTAGCATCAAAAGCTACAGGTTTTCCAATAGCTAAAATTGCAGCTAAATTAGCGGTTGGATACACTTTAGATGAGCTTCGTAATGAAATTACTGATGGGACTATGCCGGCGTCTTTTGAGCCTTCTATTGATTATGTGGTGACCAAAGTTCCACGATTTACCTTTGAAAAATTTCCTCAGGCCGAAGATCGATTGACCACTCAGATGAAGTCCGTTGGTGAGGTGATGGCAATGGGGCGAAGCTTTCAAGAATCTTTTCAGAAAGCATTGAGGGGCCTTGAGACTGGTGTCAGCGGTTTAGATTCGGTTGTTGACTTGAAAACAGTGACTAAGGAAGTCATTTCGAGAGAACTCAGTATCGCCGGTGCTGAACGGATTTGGTACCTTGGTGATGCTTTCCGGCTAGGGTTTTCATTAGAAGAAGTTTTTGATTTGACCAGCATTGACCCTTGGTTCTTGTCGCAGATAGAGGAAATAATTCAGCTCGAGCTTTCTCTGAAATCACGTTCCTTGGAAAGCGTTTGTTTTGACGAGCTTTTTGCATTGAAGCGAAAAGGATTTTCTGATGCGCGTTTGGCTCATGTTTTAGAGCTGCCTGAATCTGAAATTTTTGCCTATAGAAAGAAGTTGAACGTTAAACCTATTTATAAACGTATTGACTCTTGTGCCGCTGAATTTGATGCCTCCACACCGTATATGTACTCTAGTTATGATGAAGAATGTGAAGCTGCACCATCTGCTGTACGGAAAATTATTGTCTTAGGTGGAGGTCCTAATAGGATAGGTCAAGGTATAGAGTTCGATTATTGCTGTGTGCAAGCTGCTATCGCAGTCCATGATGCTGGGTTTGAGTCTATTATGGTGAATTGTAATCCAGAAACTGTCTCCACTGACTACGATACGAGCGATCGTTTATATTTTGAACCTGTAACCTTAGAAGATGTGTTGGAAATCATCGAACTAGAGAAGCCTTATGGGGTTATTGTGCAATATGGAGGACAAACTCCGTTGAAGTTGGCAAGAGCGCTAGAGGAAAATGGAGTTCCTATTATCGGCACATCCCCCGATTCAATTGACCTAGCTGAAGATAGAGAAAGGTTTAAAGAGTTCCTTAATGATATAGGCCTAAAGCAGCCTCCGAATCGAATTATAAAAGGCATCTCTGAGGCTAAGAGTATGGCCTCAGAGATTGGTTATCCGTTAGTTGTGAGACCCTCCTATGTTTTGGGCGGGAGAGCTATGGAAGTCGTCTATAGCGAAGCCGACTTAATGACTTATATGGACGCTGCGGTTGCTGTTTCTAACGAGTCACCAATTTTGTTAGATCATTTTCTGGACCGAGCAATTGAAGTAGATGTGGATGCAGTCTGTGATGGAAAAGAAGTATTCATCGGTGGGATTATGGAGCATATCGAGCAGGCGGGTGTGCACTCGGGAGATTCAGCTTGCTCTCTGCCACCTCATACGTTGTCTAGCGCCATTCAATCTGAGCTGCGAGATCAAGTCGTTAAAATGGCCTTAGAGTTGAAGGTAATTGGCTTGATGAACGTTCAGTTTGCCATACAAGATGGTATGATTTATGTCTTGGAGGTAAATCCTCGTGCTTCTAGGACAGCTCCTTTTGTCTCCAAAGCTATTGGGATGTCGATACCTTATATCGGTGCCAAATGCATGATAGGAGAGTCCTTGAAGGAACAGGGTGTTGCGGCGATACGCGTGCCCTCTTATTATTCAGTCAAAGAAGCAGTGTTTCCTTTTATAAAGTTCCGTGGTGTCGACCCGATTCTTGGTCCAGAAATGAAATCGACTGGTGAAGTGATGGGGATTGGAGTGAGTTTCGGGGAAGCCTTTGGTAAAGCGCAAGTCTCGGCTAATATGGCCTTGCCGTTGACAGGCTCTGTTTTTGTTAGTGTTCGGGACGGACATAAAGAAGAGATTTGCGGTGTAATTCATAAATTGCACACGGAGGGGTTTCTGATCTACGCTACGATAGGCACAGCGCGTTATTTACAAGCAGCAGGAATTGAGTGCATAAAAGTCAATAAAGTGACTGAAGGTCGACCTCATATAGTTGATATGATTAAAGATAAAAAAATCAGTTTAATTATTAACACGAGCGCAGATAAAAGATCTAAGGCTGAGTCTGCGTCTATCAGGGCTCAGGCCCTTCAGCATCGGGTGGCATATACTACAACGGTTGCAGGAGCGGCTGCGGCAGCTATTGCCATGTTAGATAAAAG
>CAJQGN010000215.1 GCA_905477545.1 uncultured Acidimicrobiales bacterium
GTTCCTTGTGCACCGGTCATATCAAGAGAGCAGATTTTTCATGATCCGCAGGTTCTCCATAACGAAACGATACTCGAAATGACTCACCCAACGGCCGGCAGGACTCGAACCGCTCGTCCTCCAGCCAGATACAGCGTTACTCCTACCAGCATCGAGCGGCATGCACCCGGTAAAGGTGAGCACACCGATGAAATTTTGACGGAGCTCGGGTTTAGCGCAACTGAAATATTGGACTTTCGAACAGCAAAAATAGTTGCATAAGGATCCAGGAATGCGCGAACCATCAACCGACAAAATTTTTAGCACCGATGGTATTGAAGTTGCCATACATGATTACGGCGGACCGGGTCATCCAACTGTTTTTGTTCACGGAACTGGTCTAGTTTCGAGAATGTGGGAGCCAGTAATGGAACTTCTCGGCAGCAGTTTTCGACCAATCGGGGTTGACCTTCGCTGCCATGGATCCGCTCGCTCCTCACCTGAAGCGCAATTTTACGACCATTGCATGGTTGCTGATTTAGTAGCCGCAATTGACGCGTTAGGCTTATCTGAAGCCTGGGTTGTCGGCCATTCAATGGGAGCAGCGACGAGTCTGCTCGCTACCTTGGAACGCCCTCACGCATTTGAGAAAGCGTGGGTGTATGAACCTATTATCTTCGAACGCGAAGTTGAACGCCCAGTCGGCTCTTTTGATTTCATCGAAGCCGCAAAAGGTCGTCGTTCAGTATTTCCTTCACGGAACGAAGTAATTAGAAGATACGGCAGTCGTTCACCATTAAATGAACTACACCCAACGTGTTTAGCAGCATACGTTCAGCACGGATTTGAACAACAACCCAACGCCGAGATCAAGCTCCGCTGCGACCCAATTCTCGAAGCACGTGCTTTTGAACAATATTTACAAGATGGCTGGGAGAAACTACCGATGATTACTGTTCCTACACGAGTAGCTTTTGGAACTGAGTCTGATCAACAGCCCCTTCAGTCTGCTTGCGAAGCTATCGCTGTTCGTCTTCCTAGAGGGGAAATTAATCCTTTTGAAGGAAGTAAGCATTTCGGCTGCTTCGGTCCATTAGAAAAATCAGCGCAATCGATTAAGGACTGGTTCCTCTCCAACTAAGAATTAAAACCGCAAGAGAGCTTCCTGAGCGACCGAAGCGATTAGTTGGCCATCTTGCCACATGCGAGCGTGAGCTAAGCCTCTTGATCCATGTGCAGTCGAAGGCCACTGCTCTACATATATCCACTCATCTGCTCGAGCTGGTCGATGGAACCACATCGAGTGGTCCAGACTAACGCACATCGTTCCTTCTGTTCCCCAGGTTCTGTTAAATGGAATAAGGAGAGTATCAGATACGCAATCGTCACTCATATACGCGATAACCGCTGCATGAATAGCAGCATCATTGTCTAGTTTCCGCTTCGCCTTAAACCAAAAATCAATTCCGCCTTTATCTGAAGGTCCAGTCGGCGCCCACGGAGCATGCGCTATTCTGTATTCCACTGGGCGTTCACTTGTTGACCACTCCTCACCGAATATTGGACCTACGCGCTCAATACATTCTGCGAAAGTCGGCAACAACTCTGGAGCTTCCACTCCTTCAGGAAAATCGGGAGAAATTATCAGTTCGCTACTTTCTAAGGACTGGAAAGATGCTGTCAATTCGAATATGTTTCGATCTTCTTGCATTGCTCGCACTCGGCGTTGGGCGAATGACCGCCCGTCTCGGATTGACTCAACTTCATAGTGAATAGCTTGGCTTCCGTTTCCTGGTCGAAGAAAAAGCGCGTGAATCGAGTTCATAATTCGTTCTTTTGACACCATCTGGTAAGCAGCCGCAATGCCTTGCGCTAGCTGATGACCTCCGAATAAGCCGAATTCATCATGTCCGGAACTCTGACCTAAGAACGACCTGTCGCCCGATTTTTTTAAGGCGATAATACTTAACAAATTGCTTAATGCATCATCCACAGTATGACAGGTTGGCAGAGTTCATCGCTCATTGCTATCTCTAATAGCTAAGAATGTCTTCTGGCGTCATCAGATGATGAAGTTCGTTAAGCGTGGAGACAACACGCCTGTCATTTCTAGCTAAGACACGATGGATAGACGCATGAGCTGGGCGAAAGAACATATCCATATTGATGCCGAGAAACTCTGCGATGTACGCATTGATCACTCCGCCGTGGCAGGCCACTACAATTCGCTCTCCCGGGTGCTTACTTATAAGCCCCTCTATCGTGTTCGACACTCGGCGTCGAAGTTCAAAACCTGACTCGGTGTACGGATATGTATCCCATCGCAGCTCACGACTGAAACGTCTTCTGGCTCCTTCCATCTCAATCTCGTCGATAACATCTGATGGATGTTGAGTCGGTTCCAGATCGCCAAACATATGGATCTCTTCAAGGGATTCCAGCACCGTGACTTCCAGCGAGTGAAACTGAGCTACGGCTAAACCAGTGTCGTGAGCTCTTTGAAGCTGCGAAGAATAAACGGCACTAAAGTCCTCTGCGGCAAGAGCTCGTCCCGCTGCCAGCGCTTGACTATGCCCTAAGTCGGTTAAAGGCGGATCACGCCAAGCAGCTATCGGTGCATCTGGTCCTGGGAAGTTTTGCTGCCCATGCCGCACTAATACGATTTCGGTTCTCGCAAGATCGTCAGTAAGGAACGCTCTATCTATTGGAGTTCGGTCAGATTCAGCTTTAGGTGTTGACACAATAAGTAAGATTACTCGGTAGTTCCATTCAAATTGTCTCGTACCCAGGCGGCGAGATAAAACCGCCAATCTCATTTTCCATTAACTCAGCGAATCGAATCGAACGTCGGTCGTGCAAGTGCGGAGCAACAATTTGAAGACCAGCTGGTAACCCGTCGATTAAGCCGGCAGGAGCAACTGTGCTTGGCAGATAAACGTTACAGCTCAAACCAGCCCAAAAGAGTTGATCTACAACCGGTTCTTGAAAACCATTAACCTCAATAGTTCGCTCTGGTCGATCGCCTTCATGGTCATGTACAAATGCTGTAGATGCCGCCGTCGGACACAGCAAAAGATCGTACTCTTCGAAATAGTTAGCCCAGGCTGTTCGATATTTAGCTCGCTGCTCATCGTGAATACTCCATTCGCGATGACTCATTCTCATAGCGTGATCAACTAGGTTCCGGTAGGAGCGATCTCCTCGTTCCCAAGCGCGAGCTCCCTGTTCGGCTCCGACATAAACATCATCAGAAGCTGCAGCTCCGTTAGCTGCTCGAAGCAGCATCAAATAGTTCTCAAAAAATTCTTTCTGATCGAAATCAGGCGCTGAGTCCACTACTGACAGCCCAGCTTTAGCCAAGTGGTCAATAGTGTTCTGCAGTTGATTCACAAGCTTCAAGTCAGTTTCACATGCTGGAGATTCCAAAAGTACGCCAACCCGAAAGTCGGACAGCCGGTTTTGCTTTGCTGGCGGCAGTTCAACTCGGTAACCAACCTGGTCATAGCCAGCAGGGCCAGCCAGAACGCTTAGCCCCAAGTCCAAGTCGCGAGCGCTTCGCGCCAATGGCCCACAAACAGCAATATCGCCGGCAGTTTCACAACCTGGAGGGAGAATGCCATCTTGAGGCACTAAACCATAAGTGGGCTTATGCCCGAACACTCCAACATAATGTGCCGGGTTCCTTATCGACGCCCCGATATCGCTCCCCAACTCCAACGCCGACATACCAGTAGCCAAAGCTACTGCAGAACCTCCAGAAGAACCGCCGGGCGTACGATCCAAATCCCATGGGTTCTTCGTGCAACCATATATCTCGTTATAAGATTGCCAGTCTGCGAGCATATACG
>CAJQGN010000216.1 GCA_905477545.1 uncultured Acidimicrobiales bacterium
CTTTGGCGTCTCGTCTCGCTATGCCAGGCATGAGTGAACGGCGCGCTGAAACTATGCCAC
The DNA here is from genome assembly GCA_905477545.1 of uncultured Acidimicrobiales bacterium. GTDB lineage: Bacteria > Actinomycetota > Acidimicrobiia > Acidimicrobiales > Poriferisodalaceae > UBA9040. The sequence goes on from CAJQGN010000216.1 coordinate 61, forward strand.
TTGCTGCCACTATTCTTCGACAGTTACTCCGATCTCTCGAAGTTCATGAAGCAGTAGTTTCCACTTCTGGGTTACGAGAAGGAATCTTTCAACGGCTAACAGCTGTTCGTAAAGCCGCATAAGTAATTTTTCGAGCTTGTAGGTCTGAACCTACAGTGGTCTAATTAACAGAATCTGTCGATTGCTCTCAAATAATGGTATCTTTGAAGTTGTGACCGGATCATTTAACGGATTGCTTCTTCTTAGATAGGCGAGGGCCACTATATGGCAGCCCTCGCCGAACCTCCTGCGCCTCCGGGCCGGGAGGTTCTTCTGCTTTTATGAGCAGATATTTAGAAGCGAATTGTTGATGACCACAGCGGAAGGAAAGCATATGGCGGACGTAAAAGGCATAAGTAAGCAACAACTGAGCCCAATGCCATTCGATAAGTACATTCACTATCCTTACGCGCCGACTCTCCTTGATCGCAGCTGGCCTAACAAAGTGACTACAGAAGCGCCACTTTGGTGTTCCGTGGATCTTCGCGATGGAAATCAGGCTTTGATTGACCCAATGGATCTGCCACGCAAACGAGAGATGTTCCAAGCTCTCGTGAATATGGGATTTAAGGAAATTGAGATAGGATTTCCATCGGCTTCAGCGCCAGATTTTGATTTTTGTCGCATGTTAATCGAAGAGGACTTAGTTCCAGACGATGTATGGATTCAGGTCCTTACCCAAAGTAGACCCGAGCTAATCGAACGAACCTACGAAGCAATACAAGGTTGCAAGAATGGAATAGTTCACCTTTATAACCCGACTTCAACGCTACAGCGACGAGTCGTTTATGGGCTAGATCTTGAAGGAATTATCCAAATCGGTGTAGAGGGCACGCGCCTTTGCCGTGAGCTTCGCGACCAAGTAACTGATTCGAACATCCGATTCGAATACTCCCCCGAGTCTTTTACGGGAACTGAAGTTGAGTTTGCTATTGAAATATGTGAACGAGTAGCAGAAGAATGGGGAGCAACGGCAGACGACCCAATAATTTTGAACCTTCCAGCTACTGTTGAAATGTCGACTGCAAACCTCTATGGCGACCTTATCGAGTACTTTCACCGCACTATCCGGAACCGCGAATCAGTAATCCTTTCACTGCACCCTCATAACGACCGAGGCTGCGCGGTCGCGGCAGCAGAATTTGGGGTTATGGCGGGTGCCGACAGAGTCGAAGGAACATTATTCGGTAATGGTGAGAGAACTGGAAACGTTGACCTAGTTACTCTTGCTCTCAATTTATTTTCACAAGGAGTTGATCCAGAACTTGATCTGAGCCATATCGACCGTTTAAGGCGTGTGGCTGAGTATTGCAACCAACTCCCAGTTCATCCCCGACACCCATATGCCGGTGACCTTGTTTACACCGCTTTTTCAGGAAGCCACCAAGACGCAATCAAGAAGGGTTTCGAAGCGCTCGATGATAACTACACCATGTGGGAGGTTCCGTATCTTCCAATCGACCCTGCGCACGTTGGCCGCACATATCAAGACGTTATTAGAGTCAACAGCCAATCTGGAAAAGGTGGAGTTGCGTATGTAATGAAAAATAACTTCGGATTAGATCTCCCAAGGCGACTCCAAATTGAATTCAGCCGCGTTATTCAATCAATCACCGATGAAGGTGGCGAAATAATTCCTGAAACTATTAGAAAGACTTTCGACGAAACCTACTTACATACGACCTCGCCTTTGACATACCTAGGGCACAAAAGCAGCTTCGATTCCTCGTCATCTGATGAATCGTCGGTAACTGCAATGCTAAAAATTGATGGAGTGGAGACTGAAGTTAGTGCTGCTGGCAATGGCCCCCTGTCTGCGTTCAAAACTGCTTTGGAGCATAGTTGTGAACTCTCCGTACAGCTAGTGGATTATCAAGAGCATGCTGTAGGCGTAGGCGCTGATGCCACAGCGGCAGCATATGTCGAAATCGAGACCGAAGACCAGGTTGCCTTCTGGGGAGTCGGAGTTCATCCGAATATAGTGACTGCGAGTTTTCAAGCGCTGATTTCAGCGATTAATCGGTCACAAGCTCAGTAAACGTCTTTTTACCTGGCTATCTCCTAGGACTACATGGCTCTTCGCACATTCGCTGATGGTTCCCTCTTCGGTACCCGGTTTGGGACTGACGGCCCGCGAGTTCTCGCACTTCATGGATGGGGAAGAACGCATACAGACTTTGAGCCTGTTCTTAGCGGGTTAAACGCTTTATCTATTGACCTTCCTGGGTTCGGCGCATCGCCAGCTCCGATTGATTCGGGCGGAGCCTCAATGTACGCCAGGCTGGTTGAACCGGTGCTCGACGAATGCGATCTCCCTGTAGTTTTAGTTGGCCATAGCTTCGGAGGTAGAGTAGCTGTGCATCTCAACGAGCGAAGACCAGCGGCAATCGCAGGACTGGTACTGACTGGAGTCCCGCTTCTTCACAAAGCGCATAACCATGGGAAAATCGCTTATCAATACCGGGTCGCCAAATTCTTAAACCGCCTCAAATTAGTCAACGACAACTTCGTTGAAAATTTAAAAAACAAGTACGGCAGCGCAGATTATAAAGCAGCAGAGGGCGTCATGAGAGACATCCTTGTCACATGTGTCAATGAGTCATATGCTGAGCAGCTCAAAAAAATAACATGCCCTGTTGATTTGATTTGGGGCGATGGTGATACTGCCGTGCCGCCAGAAATAGCAGCCAGAGCAGAAGCGCTAATCCACAACGTTCGATTGACAATCCTCGGTAACGTCGATCATTTTGTGCCAACTATGGCACCGCTGGCGCTTAAAGAAACTATACAACTGCAGCTAGCAGCCTTAGATGACTAGCTTTATCTACTACGCGGTTGGCCTAGCCGCAATTTTTGTTTCTTCGTTGCGTTGGCTCCGAGTTGCTCAACGCGAACACTACTTGCCAAAGTCGACTTGCACGTTCGCTCTACGCTGGTGGCGATCCGATCGTGAGAATATAGCTATATTCGTCGTGGGCTTTGGTGCTTTGTTGCTCTCATTGTTCTCAGCTTCCGGCCTCTTAGTAACCGCCTTTGCTGCCCTTATTGCTCCCCGAGGACTCACAATTCGAGGACGCACCAGCAAACTGGCTTGGACGCGCCGTCTCAAGACGGTGATGGTCACCTCCACACTCTGCATCGCTTCATTTATTATCGCTGCAAGTTTTGCTGACTACGGCCCTCATGCTGCTGGCGCGGCAGCCCTTCTACTACCTGCATTTGTCGACCTTGCCCTATGGATTTTGTTACCGATCGAAAATGCTCTCGCAAACAAGTACGTCAGAGAAGCAAACAATACTCTCAGCCGAGTGAATCCCCTTCGAGTAGCTATTACTGGTTCTTATGGGAAAACAACGATTAAAGGCTACGTGCAT
>CAJQGN010000217.1 GCA_905477545.1 uncultured Acidimicrobiales bacterium
GATCTTCACTGTATTCCAATACTCCACTCAGCTTTCCTTCTGATGCCGCCTTGTCGAAAGCTGAATTAATTTCAGATACCGAAGGAGTCGACTTTAAAACCGCTGTGAAATCTGTAATAGAGCCATCTGGAATTGGCACACGCAGCGAAGTTCCGTCTAGTCGCCCATTCATAGACTGCAACACAAGGCCCGTTGCTCGTGCTGCCCCCGTGGAAGTAGGAATAATGTTTACCGCCGATGCCCGGGCTCGCCTCAAGTCGCTATGTGGCCCGTCTACCAACGATTGGTCGCCTGTATAGGCATGAACCGTCGTCATCAGCCCTTTATCAACCCCAAAAGCCTGATCGAGAACCTGAACCATTGGCACAAAACAATTTGTAGTACAGCTCGCATTGGATACAACCTTATGTATCGAACTATCAAAATCGTCGTCATTTACGCCGACTACAAATGTTGCATCTGCTCCGCCCGCAGGAGCTGACACAATCACAAAGGGCGAGCCAGCATCAAGGTGCATAGCCGCCTTGTCTCGATCAGTGAAAATTCCAGTCGATTCGATTACAACATCAACCCCTAAATCCGCCCAAGGCAAATCAGCTGGGCTACGTTCCGACAAGACAGTAAGTAATTTCCCGTCTATAGAGATCCCACCGTCAACGGCCTTAATATCATTAGGTAAATTACCCAAAACTGAGTCATATTTAAGCAAATGAGCCATTGTCGCCTGATTGCCTAAGTCATTTACCGCAACAATTTCGATATCAGCGCCTTGTTTCTGAATGGCTCTAAAAAAATTACGGCCAATGCGACCAAAACCATTAACTCCTACACGAACTGTCATATCAGGGGGTTCCCTTCTAGAGAAAACTTGGGGACATGCATGTCTACCCCATTAGCCAGCTCCCTGCGCGAATAGGAGCAAGAGTCTTAGAAAATCTACGACACAATGAGTCTAAATTTAACGCTACCTATCAATATCTCTGTGCCGGGTTCTCACTTCTCGCCCGTCTTCAGAGATTGCTCTAGCCACAAACTCACTCATCGCTACGCTGCGGTGCTTACCACCTGTGCAACCGAAAGCAATCGTCAAATATGCCTTGCCCTCGGAGAGATAAGCAGGAAATAGGACCTTAAACATACTCAAAATTTGCTCAACGAAAGCTTGTGCTACATCTTGAGAAAAAACGTAAGAACTCACGCTCTCACTCAACCCGGTGCTCGATCGCAATTCAGGAACCCAGTGAGGGTTAGCTAAAAACCGACAATCAAAAACTAAATCTGCGTCGCGCGGTACTCCATGTTTGTAACCAAATGACATCAACGTCGTCTGCATCAATTTGTCACTTAACTCCTCAGAGAATGCGTCCACGACTCGAGCCTTAAGATCATGAATGGTCAAATCGCCCGTATCAATAGCTATATCTGCTTCCACGCGAACCGGGTCAAGAAAAATTCTTTCCCGCTCGATTGCATCTATCAACGAGTCGCTGTCATCATCGAAAGGATGACGCCTTCTCGTATCGTCATAGCGTCGTACTAAAACATCCGTCGACGCGTCCAAAAATATCACCCTAACTCGAGAACCATTCTCCCTTAGTTGCGCTAATGCTGGAACCAGATCCTCCTGATAACGCTGAGTACCAGCGACAAGAGCAAGCTTGTTAACTCCTGAACCTTGAGTAGAAACTAACTCCACAACACCGGAAACTAAGCTCGGCGGTAGATTATCAATAACGAACCAACCGAGGTCCTCCAACGCATGAGCTGCCGTAGATCGCCCGGCGCCAGAAAGACCAGTTACAACTACAAAATCTGGCTGGAGACTCATAACACTAGAATAGACATTTCAAACCGAACTACACGTATTTATTTTCCGAGTAACCAAAACAAGCAGCCGAGGAATATGAGCGGCAGCCTGATACGACGGATTCCTGGACCTGAAACCTTCAGGAGGCGTTGGTTCTATCATTCGTTCAAGCACCAACCCATTCTCGGTCAATGTATTTACATAACGACTCAAAGGGCGGTGAACAAATGGAATAAAAACACCTTTCTCAACCTCTTCGATAGTTTCTTGTTCCATCAGATATGGACCTATACGCCAATAACGCTCTACCGAGTCTTGCCCATAGTCTTCTACCCATCCACTACCAGGAGTTTGCAACAATGGGTGATTTAGAAGTAGAGCAAATCTGCCATCCGGCCGCAGAACTCGAGCAACTTCTTCAATCGATGTTGCTAGATCTTCTATATGTTCAAATACTAAACACGCAAGCGCAGCATCAAAACAACCATCGACGAATGGTAAATGACCTGCTCCAGCTTGCACAAGATTTGAGCTTTTATTTCTTACATTCGCTTCTCTTATCTGCGCCCATGTTGGGTCGAGTCCCACAGACTGCGAACCAAGCCTCTCCAGCAAACGCGTTAGCTGACCTTCCCCGCACCCAATATCAATAACTCGTTTACTCTCAGCTAAAATATTTTCTACGATAGGGAGTATTTGTTCCTCATACTCCGGGTCTTCACCATCAGTGAACCCCTCCTGCCACCAAGTCGCATTTTGTTCCCAAAGCTGATCTTCACTCGACATAATCGTCCATTCGGGTCTGACATGCCTGTCCAATTTCAAGCACGCATATGTGTCTTGGCATAAACCGCCTCAGCAACTGGCTGAGGCAACCAGGAAACAGCTTCAAGTTCATCTATCGAAGCTAATTTAACTTTTTTTACGCCACCGAATTCTTCAATCAAACGGCGCTTTCGTTTCTCACCTAGACCCGGAATACCATCAAGGATACTAACGGTCATTCGCTTGTTCCTTAGCTGCCTATGATATGAGATAGCGAACCTATGGCTTTCATCGCGAATACGCTGAAGCAAATACAGCGCTTCTGATTCTCGCGGTATCTGTATCGAATCTGATTTTCCAGGAAGAAAGACCTCTTCAAATTGTTTAGCTAGCGACGCGACAGGAACTTCGTCAAACAGACCTAGCTCTTTCAAAACTCGAACCGCAACGCTTAGTTGGCCTTTTCCGCCGTCCACTAGCAACAACTGAGGTGGATAGGAAAAGCTGGTTAATTCAGAAGCCTTCTTGTCTCGGTCGTTCAGGTAGTTAAGAAAACGCCGCCGCAGAACTTCTTCCATCGCAGCAAAATCATCGTTACCGGCAACGGTCCGAATTTTGAACCTTCGATATTCACTTTTCCGGGGCAAGCCGTCTTCAAGAACGACCATTGACCCCACGTAATCTGTTCCCTGCAGGTGACTCATATCATAACATTCGATACGCAAAGGAGCCTGAGGAAGACTCAACGCCTCTTGAAGTAAGTTAAGAGCTTGGGCTCTGCTGTTATGATCACTCCCTCGCTTGAGACGATGACGTTTTAGCATTTCTTGGGCGTTTCTTGCCGCTGTGTCCTGCAACGCACGTTTATGTCCTCTTTGCGCCACCCGAATAGTCACCTTAGAGCCTCGCTGAAGCGATAACCACTCCTCATACATCGACTGATGCTGCGGAAGGTGAGGCACCACCACTAGCTTTGGCATACCAATTGGATTTTGCGCATGATATAGCTGTTCCATCACCCGAGCTGTGAGCTCGCTTGAGTCCAGTGGTTCGACCTTGTCAACAACGAAACCACGCTGACCGAGGACTCGCCCATTGCGAACATAGAACACCTGCACCGATGCCTCCAGTTCATCTTCGCAAAGGCCTATTACGTCATAATCTTCATTCCTTGTGCCAGCAATTTGCTGCTTCTCAACGGCTTTCTTTACGCTCGCCAAACGATCTCGCAGCCTTGCAGCAAGCTCGTACTCCATTTCCGCACTGGCTAATTGCATCCGATCGGAAAGCTCAACCAACACATCGTCTGTATTACCCTCGAGGAATTTGATCAGGTCACGCACTAACTGTGCGTAGTCATCTTTCTTGACAGCCTGAATGCAAGGGCCTGCACACTGCTCAATATGAAACAACAAGCAGGGACGACCTTTTCGTTCATGCTCAGCAAATTTATTGTCGCTGCAGGTTCTGATCGGGAAAGTTCTAAGGAGCAGATCGAGTGTTTCCCGAATCGCATAGGCATGGCCGTATGGGCCAAAGTATCTATTACTACGTTTACGTTTCCCTCTAATGACCATTGCTCGAGGCCATACATCACTCATCGTCAAAGCCAGAAATGGGTAGGACTTGTCATCACGAAGCTTTACGTTGAACCTGGGCTGATGCTGTTGAATGAGGCTGTATTCCAACATCAGGGCATCAACTTCGGTATCCACTTCGACCCACTCAACAGAAGCAGCGAACGACAGCATCTGCAAAGTTCTCGGATGCATCTTGCTACTGTCCTGGAAATAGCTGTTTAAACGATTTCTCAAATTTTTTGCTTTACCAACATAAATAAATTTTCCATCTACGTCGCAGAACTGATAACTCCCTGGCTTCTCAGGAATTGTTCCTGAGACCGGCCGTAAAGAACTATTGACAAAGCGACTAGCCATATCATCAGGATATTCAGAGGTAGCCGAAGACACCATGTTCTATCGCAGAGACTGAAGTTTCGAAACCAAATACTTCATGAAGGTAAAACACCCTGCAAAAATTTTCCTGTGTAACTTTTAGCTTCACGCACCACTTGCTCTGGAGTTCCAGCAGCAACAACCTGGCCGCCCCCCACTCCACCTTCTGGGCCCATATCAATTACCCAATCAGCTGTTTTGATTACATCCAGATTGTGCTCTATCACAATAACGCTGTTTCCGTTATCAACTAACCGACTAAGTACCCCCAGCAAGCGCCTAATATCTTCAAAATGAAGGCCAGTAGTGGGCTCGTCTAAGATATAAATCGTATGCCCGGTTGAGCGTTTCGATAGCTCGCTTGCAAGCTTAACTCGTTGCGCCTCGCCACCAGACAACGTTGTGGCGGGCTGACCTAGGCGAATATAGCCTAACCCAACGTCTACTAACGTCCTCATGTGGCGAGCTATCGACGGCTGAGCAGCAAAAAACTCCATTGCCTCTTCGCAAGGCATATTAAGAACATCAGAGATCGTCATCCCTTTAAACCTGACTTCTAACGTCTCTCTGTTATAGCGAGCGCCGCCACACAGTTCACAGGGCACGTACACATCAGGAAGAAAGTGCATTTCGATCTTGATCGTTCCATCCCCTGCACAAGCTTCACATCTTCCACCTTTAACGTTGAAACTAAATCTCCCCGGCAAATAGCCTCGTACCTTAGCTTCATTCGTTGCTGCAAAAAGCTTACGAATATGATCAAAGACCTTTGTATAAGTAGCCGGATTCGAGCGAGGTGTACGGCCAATTGGCGATTGGTCAATTTCAATAACTTTATCTAGCTCCTGCCAACCTTCGATGGAAGTATGAAGTCCCGGAACATTTTTTGATTTATAGATTTTTTGCATTAACGCTTTATGTAAAATTTGATTCACTAGCGTACTTTTTCCTGATCCTGAAACGCCAGAAACAGCCACTAGACAGCCAAGCGGAAACTCCACGTCGATTTTTCGGAGATTATTTTCCCTGGCACCGTGGACCACCAGTTTTAATTCCCCAGCTACACGTCGAGACGCCGGAACAGCAATTTCACGCCTCCCTGCCAGATAGTCACCGGTGTAAGAATCTTTTGCTTTTAACAAACCCTCAACAGGCCCGCTATAAACAATTGCACCACCATGTTCGCCTGCACCTGGGCCGATATCAACTACCCAATCAGCCTCAGCAATAGTTTCCTCATCATGTTCGACGACCAGAACCGTATTGCCTAAATCACGCAAGTGATGCAGTGTCTCGATCAGCCGTTGGTTATCGCGTTGATGCAATCCAATAGAAGGTTCGTCGAGGACGTATAAAACCCCTTCAAGACCACTTCCAATTTGGCTCGCAAGTCTAATTCTTTGAGCCTCTCCACCTGCGAGTGTCGCTGCAGATCGGTTTAACGACAAGTAATCAAGACCTACATCCAAAAGAAAGTTCATCCTTGCACGGATCTCTTTCACGATTGGATTAGCAACTAATTGCTCGCGTTCAGTTAACCGCAGGCCCTCAATTATTTTCGTTGCCTCTCCGATAGAGCACGAACACAGTTCATGCAGGTTTTGGCCAGCGACCCTTACGGCCAATGAGACCTCATTTAGACGCGCTCCGTCGCAGCTCCCGCAGGGTACTTCCCGCATATACCCTTCGATTCTGTCTCGGGAAGAATCTGTTTCCACGTCGGCATGGCGCCTTTGCAATGTTGGGATTGCGCCCTCCCATTGAGTTGTGTAACTCCTACTTCTTCCGTACCTGTTCCGATACCGGACCGTAAAAGTTTGCTTCTTTCCACTGCCGTAAAGTAACAATTTCTTTTGTTTTGCTGACAGCTTGACCCACGGAACATCCATTGGAATTCCGAATTCTTCTCCGGTAGCTGCCAACAAGCGCGCATACCAACGTGTAGCACCTGTTGAGAATGGCGCTATTGCACCTTCCTCAATCGTCAACTCAGGATTCGGAATCACTAATTCAGAGTCAACCTCGAAACGTGTACCTAAACCATCGCATGTTCCACAGGCTCCGTATGGCGAATTAAATGAAAAGTTTCTCGGAGCGAGCGCTTCAAAAGAGCGTCCGGTCGCTGGTGAAAAAAGGTGTTGACTGTAGGTCATAATGAAGGCGTCGCCATCTGCTGGAACTATTTCCAGCCAAACGTGTCCGTCCGCAAGCAACAACGCAGCTTCAACTGACTCTGTAAGCCTCTGTTCTATTCCTTTTTTCATCACTAGCCGGTCAACAACAACTTCGATATCATGATTGACATACCGGTCTAGGCGCTCGTCAGGTGCGATCTCCTCGGTAGTAAGATCTACCGATTCCCCGTCTACGCGAGCTCTCACGTAGCCTCTTGCGGCTAGGTCAGACATGAGGGTGTGATATTCCCCTTTTCGGCTGCGAACTACCGGTGCCAAAACCTGGAAACGAGTCTTAGGCTCAAGCTCCAAAATTCTATCCACAATCTGCTGAGGAGTCTGCATTTCAACGACCTCACCCGTGTCAGGATCATGCTGCACGCCCACACGCGCGTAAAGAAGCCGCAGATAATCATAAACTTCCGTGATAGTTCCGACTGTTGATCGAGGGTTTCTGCTTGAGCTTTTTTGATCAATCGATATTGCCGGGGACAAACCTTCCAAAAAATCAACGTCCGGCTTATCCATCTGACCTAGAAACTGTCGAGCGTATGATGAAAGAGACTCAACGTATCTCCGCTGCCCTTCAGCATAAATCGTATCAAAAGCAAGAGAAGACTTGCCGCTACCGGACAAACCAGTAAACACAATCATCTTGCCTCTAGGTAACTCGATATCCACATTGCGCAGGTTGTTTTCGCGTGCGCCGCGAACAATTAGCTTGTCACCCATATAGGACAAAGCTTAGCCGCCATAACTAGCAGTACTAACTACCTTGGACGAGATTACCCAAGAGTCACATTACGACTACAGAACGAAGCACTTCCCCGCGCTCCATTTTTCCAAAAGCAACCTCTACCTCGTCTATGGATATCGTCTCGGAGACAAATGCTCCTAGATTAAGTCTTCCCTGCATATAAAGTTCTATCAACATTGGAAAATCTCTACTGGGTAGACAATCTCCATACCAAGAGCTCTTAAGCTGACCACCTCGCCCGAAGATATCAATGAGCGGCAATGAAAGCTCCGCTTCCGGACCAGGAACTCCAACTAACACAACGGTTCCAGCCAAGTCGCGCGAATAGAAAGCTTGTTTATACGTATCGGAAAGACCGACCGCCTCGATAGCAACATTCACGCCGTCGCCATTGCTTAGCGCACGAACTTGTTCCACAACCTCATCATTAGTTTTCCCGAGTGCGTTCACAGTATGAGTCGCTCCGAAATTCCTCGACCAATCTAACTTTCTGTCATCGATATCGATAGCAATAATTGTGTGTGCACCTGCTAGGCGAGCTCCTTCAATTGCGGCGTCACCCACACCACCACATCCCCAAACAGCAACGCTGTCACCTCTAGATACGCTCGCCGTGTTCAGAACTGCTCCAAGGCCAGCCATGACTCCGCAACCGATAAGCCCTGCAACCTCTGGCTCTACAAGAGGATTAACTTTTGTCGCTTGACCTGCTGCGACGAGCGTTTTCTCAGCAAACGCTCCGATTCCCAATGCAGCAGTTAAGGGCACTCCATTGAACGTCATTTTTTGCGAAGCATTGTGCGTCGAAAAACAAAACTGTGGGCGACCTCTCAAACAACTTCGGCAGTTCCCACAAACAGCTCTCCAATTAAGCACTACGAAATCGCCGACGTTCACCGTGGTAACCCCATACCCGACAGCGCTAATAATCCCCGCTGCCTCATGGCCTAGCAAAAAAGGAAATTCATTATTAATAGCACCTTCCCGATAATGAAGATCAGTGTGGCAAACTCCGCAGGCCTGAACATCGACAAGTACTTCTCCAGGGCCCGGGTCCGGCACTAAAATTGTTTCAACTGACACTGCCTGTTTAGCGCTCTTGGCAACAACTGCTTTAACTTCATATGGCATAAGCTGATTCCCTCTGTCTCGACAACACTATCTCGCGTCTAAGGCAAGGAACGATTGCAAACGGTGCTAAATGTTCAGACGCTACGATAAGCAAGATTCAACTTTTATTTCACTGCGTCTCTAAGATCCCGCCTCAGTTCCTTAAGCTCGTCACGAAGCCGCGCCGCATACTCAAATCTTAAATCCTCAGCGGCTTCCTGCATTTCCAACTCCAACGAATGTATTAACCTATTCAAATCATCCTCTGGTAACTCGGCTAGATCTTTTTTCGCTCGTTGCGCTGAAGCATGATGCTTGTTAGAAAGCAATTCAGGGACGGGAGCACCCTGAGTTTCGCCTCTCAAAATCAAAAGAATATCGGTAACCGCTTTCCGAATCGTCTGAGGGTTTATATTGTTCTCTTCATTATATTTTTGTTGTAGACCCCTGCGTCGATTTGTCTCCGAGATAGCTTTCTGCATCGAGGCTGTTACTGCATCCGCATACATGATTACTTGACCGTCTACGTTCCTCGCCGCTCGACCGATTGTCTGAATCAGAGAAGTCTCACTTCTCAAGAAGCCCTCCTTGTCTGCGTCCAAGATCGCCACCAAAGAAACCTCGGGCAAATCGAGACCTTCACGGAGCAAGTTAATTCCGACCAACACGTCAAACTCACCTAGTCGAAGATCACGCAATATTTCAATTCGTTCTATCGTGTCTATTTCGCTGTGGAGATACCTTACTTTGGTACCTAGCTCAAGGAGGTAATCTGTTAGATCTTCAGACATTTTCTTTGTCAGCGTTGTAACTAAAACTCGATCCCCACGAGCAACACGATGTTCTATTTGCTCTATCAAGTCATCAATTTGATTTTTAGTTGGTTTAACGATTACCTCCGGGTCAACTAGCCCAGTCGGGCGAATAATCTGTTCGACTACCTTTTCGCTTTGGTCAACCTCATATTTACTGGGTGTTGCCGACAAGAAAACCACTTGATTTAGCCGTTCCATGACCTCATCGAATTTAAGAGGCCTGTTATCACGCGCAGAAGGGAGCCTGAATCCATGATCGATAAGCGTATTTTTCCGGGACCGATCACCGGCATGTTGGCCATGAAGCTGAGGAACAGCCACGTGACTCTCATCGACGATCAATAAAAAATCATCAGGAAAAAAATCTAAGAGAGTGTACGGCGGTTCATCAAATGTTCTTTCATCCAGATGCATCGAATAATTTTCAACGCCGTTGCAATAACCAAGTTCCTGCAACATTTCCAGGTCATATTCAGTTCGCATTCTTAATCTCTGAGCTTCAAGGAGTTTATTGTTACTTTCAAACCAGGCAAGCCGCTCCTGCAGCTCATTCTGTATCTTCCCTAAAGCGGTTTGCAGCTTCTCCTCACCGGTCACATAGTGTGTAGCTGGAAAAACTGTGACCTCAGTTACCTCTTCTAAACGCTCACCAGTCAATGTGTCGATACGAGTAATCCGTTCTATCTCATCGCCAAACAGTTCGATTCGGACCACGAACTGCTCGTACGCCGGATGTATTTCAAGCGTGTCCCCTCTGACCCTAAATTTTCCCCTGACTAAGTTCATATCATTACGTTCATACTGCATCGCTACGAGCTGTCGTAGGATCGCCCGCTGCTCACGTGCATCACCAACGCGCAGATATAGCATCTTTCTCAAATATTCCTCTGGCGGACCTAATCCGTAGATCGCAGAAACCGATGCAACTACTATTACGTCTCTCCGGGTTAGAAGCGCTGCGGTAGCTGAGTGCCGCAGCCTATCGATTTCCTCGTTAACCGACGAGTCTTTTTCAATGTAAGTATCTGAAGAAGGCATATACGCTTCTGGCTGATAATAGTCATAATATGAGACAAAATATTCAACACGATTGTCAGGAAAAAATTCTCGAAATTCGTTAGCTAGCTGTGCTGCCAAAGATTTATTTGGCGCAAGCACAAGAGTTGGCCTCTGGACGCTTTCGATCGTCCAGGCCATTGTCGCACTTTTACCGGAGCCCGTAATTCCAAGAAGCGTTTGGAACTTCAATCCACTGTTGATTCCATCAGACAAAGCCTCTATCGCTTTGGGCTGATCCCCCGAAGGCTCAAAATCAGAGACGACTTTGAAAGGATTTAGCGCAGTCGGTAGCACTCTTTTTTCATTGCTCACAGTCCAATCTTACGCACCGAATAAGAGGCCGCAAAATATATCTCGTCGAATGATGCATTATCCAGGTGAAACTATGGGTATCCTCCGGCGCTGGAGGGCCCATTTTTTTTAGAGAGGGCCAAGTATGAGCGACGACACCTTAGAACCTAACGAAGAACCAGACATCGAGCTAGATGATGATCTTGACGATCTTGAAATTGAGCTCGAAATAGACGATGACGATATAGTCCCACCTGAAGGTGATGAAGACGACGATGCTAATGAAATAGAAGTACCTTCTGGAGTTAAGATCGCATCAGAAGACGAAGACGAAGACGAAGACGAAGACGAAGAAGTCGAAGCCGACCTCGACACTATCCTTCGAGAACGACTTGCGTCAGAAGACGAAGACGAAGACGAAGACGAGACTGAAGGCGACGTTGCTGAAAAAGTTCTCATTTCTGCAGAAGGTGATCGCATCCTAAGCAAACAAGAAGATGAAGTTCTTTGTACTGGCTGTTTCCTCCTCGTCAAGGCCTCTCAATTCAATTCCGCTAGCGGCTCCAGTGATAACTGAAACCTTGTTATTTAGC
>CAJQGN010000218.1 GCA_905477545.1 uncultured Acidimicrobiales bacterium
TCGGCAGCAGCGTCTTCCAACTGCGCAACTGGGGCTCCTTTGTACCGTTGGTAGAAAAAACGTAAAAAATCTGTTCGGTCGCGTTTGTCTCTGCGCCATAAGCCTGGGCTTTGCGCCAAAGTTTTAAGGGTGAACCGAAGCCTTTGTTGCTGGTCTAAATGGCGGGTCGCCATCCAGGCATAGCTTGCGACGACATTGCTCGCTATCAGGGTGTTCTCAAGGTCAAAGGCAGCGAATTCTCGCTTCTCGTTTAATACCGCTTCTGTCAGGCGATCTTTACGGCTAGGCCCCACTTTTTTTTCTGGTGTTGTCTTTACACGTGCCTGAATCATGACCGTCGGTAAATGCACCTCGGTTATGTAGTGGTGCCAATCAATTACTCGAGGGTCGAAACCAAATTCTGCCTTATCGAGATCTGACAGGCTATCCCAGAGCTCTAAAGTCTTGTCGATACCGTAGAGAGCTTCGCACTTCCCGTATGCACCATAAATTTCTACATACCCCTGGATTTGAGCAAGGTTGCGTCTCCGTTCTGCGAACTTGCTAGTAAGACTGTTCTCTCCTCGGATTGGCAGCCGATTGATAACTTTTCCAGCTGCGTCGAAAGCTTTAACTACTCGTTTGAGTTGCTCTTCTAGGCCTTGAGAGCCTGCATACTTCCATTCTGTTCCTGCTGTCGGGTGGCCATCTGCGTTGTAGACCGGGTTCTCGCCGAACCACTCCATAGCGGTATCCAGTAAAACTTTGAAAAGAAGCGGGTTGGTTGAGCCTGATGCTATTTGGAAGACCTCTGGCTCAGGTTGTGGCCCATTGGCAGCCGCAGCAATTATTGCAGATGCAACCATATCGACAGGAATGACATCGAGTATTCCCTCTGGGAAACCTGGAAAGGTGTCTAGCTCGCCCTTAGCGAAAGACACGATTAATGGCTCGGCCATTCGAAATCCACGGATCCAACCGGGAGCTGGGTCAGACCACGCCGATTCGATAATGGATGGCCGAACGATCGTTACGGGCACATTGCCGTGAAGCTCTATAAGAGCTGTCTCTCCAAGTGCTTTGGAATAGGTATAGACATCTGGCCAACCTAGTGAAGTGGCCCGACTTCGACCGGCTTCAACCATCTGATCATTAACCCAAATTTGGCGGCGTTGTTCTGTTTTGGCGGCCAGCATAGGGAGGCCGGCTGCTCCGAGCTCCTCCCGCGCTTCTTTTCTGAAACCAGACAGACGGTTTGGCTCTCGGCTTCGCGCATCGAGATCTGAGCGAGTTCTTCGTGCGGCTTCGACTTCACCGCGCCAACTCACGTCTACCTGAAATGGCGTGCCGGCTAAGAACTCTTCTCGAGCGTCACCGCGTCGATTCCCAGCGACATAACAAGTTGAAACTGAAACCAAGTGTGGGGTCCGGTTAGTTGCGTGTAATGCCTCAATGATGCGGTTTGGGCCGAGGAGATTAATTTCGATCGAAGTGTCGAGAGGATTATCGAAACTCACCGTTGCGGCTGAGTGAATAATTACATCGCAAGATGTGAACGTTTCGTTATCGGCGTCGCTCAAACCAAGATTGTCCTGGCTGACGTCGCCGGACACAACTTGTATTCGTTTTTCGCAACGTTGTTCAAATTCAGGACCCCATTGAGCTCGCAAAAGATTAAAAGCATCGTTTCTGAGGATCTCTCGATTGACTCTCCGCTCTACTGAGTATCGCCGAGTTGGTCTGACAAGCAAAACTAATTCGCAGTCGGGAACTGATCGGAGCAATTTTTCAACTAACGCTGTCCCGAGAAACCCTGTACTACCGGTTACGGCGATGCGTTTTCCGGCGAGCGAGTCAGCGATCATTATAGATTGTATACCATAAATCCTTACCAATTGGTAAGTATTCGCTATAATTCCTGACATGGCTGGGACGAGAGAACGCGTGCTATATGCAGCGCTTGCAGCCTTCGGTTTACGTGGCTATGACTCAACTTCGTTAGACGAGTTAGCGGCCGGGATGGGGATCACAAAACAAGCTATTCTCTACCACTTTTCATCCAAGGAAGAACTTTTGCATTCGGTTATAGAAATAGCAGCGCAAGAGTTAGCTGGGGCATTGTCAGAAGCGGCCCGTAGCGGGGCGCGTGGGTTCGAAAGAATCGAAGATATTGTCAAAGCCACCTTCTCCTTGGCGGCTAGACGCCCCGAGGTTCTCGGCTTAGTAAGGTTAGTCAGCCGACAGGGCGGATCTGGAGCAGCGGAACTCGCTGGAGCTATGAACATAATGCTAAGCGACGCTCTTCGGTTCATGGAATCGGAAATAGAAGCTGGTAATTTTCGTCGTGTGGAGCCAAGAATGTTGCTCTTAGCTATCTATTCAGCAGTTATTGGTGTCGCTACTGAACCCGAAATAATGCGTGCTCTGGGGTTGGAGCCAGATGTGAGATCGTTGGTCAGAGCGAGACGGGAAACCATATTATTTCTTAAAGCCGCTCTGGTCGTAAATTAAGCGAGCTTGTTAGCTATCGCTCCTACTTTCCGAAGTGCGACACCATCTGCTCCGTCCGTTCTAAATCGTCTGGTAGACCCCTCTACAGCTTCTTCGAGCATCTGTTGAAGTAGCTGCTCGAATGAAACCCCTTCATGTGCCCAGAAATACCAACTAAGAGATCCTGGAATCGTGTTAATTTCATTTACCCACAGATCAGAGCTATCCCACAAAAAATCTATTCTTGCCACTGACCGAGCCATAGTTAACGATGCAATTTGCTCTGCGCAGCTTCGAAGCGATGCCTCTATATCGGCTGGGATTTCAGCAGGAAGCTCCCTTGGTGCACTCGCGATTCCTGCATCACCTCCTAGGTACTTATCGGCATAGCTATAAATTCCCTCGAGGCCGCTCGTTCTTAGCGGCCTTTCCACGGCACTCAAAGCTAATGAAGGCCAGGTCTTAATTGAAATGTTTAGGTCAACGGCTGCTGCCAAATATTTTTGTACTACTGCTCCCTCACGAAGTAGAGGCTGGCTACGAGCGAGGGCCTTAGCAGTGCCTAAATCGTCGACAATCTCAATTCCAATTGAAGACCCACCGAATCTTGGTTTGACAATAAACGGCCCGTCTTCAGCTAGCTCGAGGCTATCTGTTACGAGGTGTAATGGTAAACTAGCTAGCCCAGCAGAAGAAATGACACCGCTGAAAGCTAATTTATCCATACCGCAAGCAGCGCCCCATTGTGAGGGGCCGGTATATTTTAGGCCCGCAAGGTCGAAGAGTGCCTGCAGAGTGCCATCTTC
>CAJQGN010000219.1 GCA_905477545.1 uncultured Acidimicrobiales bacterium
AACATTTAGACCTCGACTGGCTGCATCAAGAGCACATCCCACTCCAGCAATGCCGCCGCCAATGATAATGAGATCGACGTGATCACCATCGATAGCATCAAGGGATACAGTTCGCTGTTCTGGCCCTAACCGGTCGCTCGCCACATAGATAAGGCTAGGACTGAATTTAGGAAAGCCCTGCCTTTTGAGGAAAACACAATCTAGGCTGTAGGTGTTGTGGATCGAATGGAAAGAGTAACAAAGCTATTAATGTTCTTGCTGAGTTCTTCGCGCCCGATGACCAGGGATGAGATATTAGAGCGATCAGAGCTATATGGCCCAAGCAATGAATCAGAAAGAAAAAAATTTCGGCGCGATCGCGAAACACTTGAAAGCGCAGGCATAGAAATCAGAACTGAGATAGGAGTTGGGGAACAAGCTGGATCAACCCTGTATGCGATTCGGGAGGAAGATTATTTTCTTCCTGATTTAGGGCTTAGTGTGAAAGAGCAGCTAGCGCTGGAAGTGGCTGCATCAATGGTTCAACTTGATACAGCATGGGATGAGCAAGCACTTATCAAAATAGCTGATGGGGAGCCGTTACCTCCCTCCCCAGCAGTTGCGCAACTAGCTACAAGTGTGGGTATCGAAAAACTTTATGAGGCAGTAAGAAGCAGAGCTAAAGTCTACTTTGAGTATCGAGGTGTCTCAAGAGAGGTGGAACCTTACGGCCTTCTTCATAGAGGAGGTAATTGGTACCTGCATGGTTCGGACTCAGAAGAGCGAAAAAACTTCAAAGTTATTCGCATACAAGGCGAAGTTAAATTGGGAGAAAAAGGTGGCTTCCTCGCCCCAACTGATTTTGATGCTGCTAATGCAATGTCGTCTGACCCATTGCTTATAGGTGAAGAGACAGAAATTCTCGCAACGGTTAAAGTGGACGCGTTTATGGCGAAACGTGTCGCAAGGACCCGCGGTAGGATTGCAAAAACAAATCTAGATGGATCTATTCTCCTTGAAATCCCTGTTCGCAACGCGATGGCTTTTCGATCTTGGTTACTTGGACTCAGAGATCATGCTGTAGTAGTCGAACCGAAAGAAGTTCTTGAAGACACTATCCAATGGTTAACTGAAATTAAAGGCCAGTAGTGCAGCGCGAAACCGTTGAGAGTCGTTTGCCGAGGATTTTAGCCATGGTGCCATGGATAGTTGAACGAAATGGGGCTTCTATTGAAGAGGTAGCCACACGTTTCAACCTTAACGAGGAGCAAGTCGCAGCTGAGTTGCTAGCCGTTCAGCTTTATGAAATTCCTCCGTACGGGCCCGACAACATGTTAGGAATAATCGTCGATGAGGATGGATGGGTAGGTGTCGAAGCACCGTTGTTCACTCGAGCCCGACGGTTCTCACCACAGGAGGGGTTCGGTCTATTAGCTGCGGGGAAAGCTGCGCTAGGAATACCAGGTGCTGACTCAGACGGTGCTTTAGCGAGTGCTATAGAAAAACTAGAAAACGTAATTGGTCAGAGAGCTCCGCTAGCCGTCGACTTAAATGCCCCCGATATTTTTGAGAAGCTTCAAATTGCTACAGAAGTTAAGATGAGACTTCAGATTGATTACTACAGTAAATATCGTGATGAAATTAGCACGCGGGTTGTAGACCCATTTGAACTTGTAGCGCGTGACGGTCGTTGGTATTTGCGGGCTTATTGTCTAGTCGCCAAAGGTCATCGGACTTTCAGGATAGATAGAATTGATAATGTTATCGAAACGGGTGACACTCATGAAAGTGTTGATCCTGGACACGAAGCGTTTGTTCCGGGCAGCGATTCGGTGATAGTGAAGATCGCAGTTTCGGCTGAGAACGCATGGATTCTTGAGGCCTACCCGCTTGAGTCAGTCGCAGAGAATAATAATGAGCTGATTATCTCTATCGCAGTGACAGGAAAAATGTTTCTTGAGACTTTAATGCTGAGGCTTGGTTCTAGCGCTCGGCTAATTGATGATGGAGGGTATGGAAACGTGGCAGTGGAGGCGGCTGATCGTCTTCTTTCTAAATATCTTAGGTAGTTGAGAAATGGCAGGAAGTTCCAATTGGAGCACTTGTCAGCAGAGAAGATTGGTAATTGCAGATGATCTCTACACGTGCCAGGGTCAGATCAGTGGTCGGCGCAGCTGTTCGAGCATTATCTCGAATATTTAATAGAGCTGCGGCAATTGGTCCTTACGATGCTCCGGCAAAGCGTTATGGCTTGTTTGGTGATGGCAGCATCATCGGTTGGCCCGCTGGGAATCAGTATGGAGAGCGTTGGATCCATATAGGCAAACAAACCTTAATTTCCTCACACGTGACGCTCTCGGCGGGAATGATGCCCGGCCAAGAGATGCTTACAGACCCAGTCGTCATAATCGGAGATCGATGCTTAATTGGTCGAGGAACAGCGATTGTGGGCCATTACCGCATCGATATTGGCGATGATGTGTTTACTGGCATGAATGTGTATATAACTGATCAAAATCATGGCTATGAAGAACTAAATTCACCTATTGGTATTCAATC
>CAJQGN010000220.1 GCA_905477545.1 uncultured Acidimicrobiales bacterium
GGCGTGCCATCTTTACGCCGTGTGGCGAGAATCGCTCGAGAATTCTTTTTTACGTAATCAAGTCCGGATGCTATTTCCATGAGCACATCTTATACCGAACATAAAAATACCTTGTGTGAAATGTCGGGAGGCCATTAGCCACCGTCCAATTTTCGGCTCATGCATCTGAATGCAGACATCAGAGCACTATCCACGCGGCACAACAGCGCCCGCACGTCTACCCTGTCAACATGAGCCAACGTTTAGCAAACAAACGAGTCCTCGTCACCAACGCCAATGATTTCATGGGGGCTCCGACCATAGAAGTTTTTGAGGAAGAGGGTGCTGAGGTAATCGCCGACTACTCCAATTTGGTTGATAATGGCGCAGCCTCTGCTCTTATCGAAGCAACCGGACACGTTGACGTGTTAGTAATCAACTTAGCTGCGCCTTCCTACGGAGGAATTCCAACACACGAACTCAATGATGAGAACTTTGCAGAATGTTTTGACGTGATGGTCTACCCGCTGCACAGACTCACGAGAGCCGTGTTACCTCAAATGATTGAACGCAAGGCAGGAAAAATAGTTGTGTACGGCAGTGCATCCGCTTTGAAAGGAATGAAAACACTCGCTGCCTACAGCGCAGCGCGCGGCGCTCAAGTTAGCTACGTACAATCGGTAGGAATCGAAATAGCACCACAAAATATCCAAATGAACCTGATTGCTCAGAACTACGTCGAGAATCCTGACTACTACCCTCATGAGCTTACGTCTCAAGAGAGCTTTAAATCCTCTTTAAAACGCCAAGTGCCTTTAGGGCGGCTCGCGACTTCAAGAGAAGATGCTCAACTAGCGGCATTCTTGGCTAGCAACGAGAGTGATTTTTTTGTTGGCCAAGCGATACCTTTCGCCGGCGGATGGGTTCAGCGGTAGCTAATTAATGAGTCGCACTCGTAATCCAACAAAGAACCCCGACTCTGCTCGAGGGTGGATAGTCGCAAGCGCAGGCTGTTTAATTAATGCCTGGACATTTGGAATTTTTTACTCATTTGCAACGGCTGTCGGACAAATGGTCGAGGAATTCGATGCAAGCCTTTCTGGAGTAGCGGCTCTTATGTCCGTTACTACATTTTTGTTCTTTGCCTTAGGGATAATTACCGGACCGTTAGCCGATAAATTTGGGGCGCGACGTCTTATCACAATTGGGGCCCTATTCATGGGTGGGGGTCTCTGGTTTACGGCTCAAACGCAGAGTCTCTTGGTTGGCACCATTACTTATAGTCTCGGCGTAGGCCTTGGTATTGGGTCATACCTAGTCCCTATGAGCGTGGCTACCGGAGCCTGGTTCATCAAACATAGAACTTTGGCTCTTGGACTCAACACCGCAGGAATAGGGCTCGGCACTCTATTACTCGTTCCAGTTTGCGAAAGGCTGATCACCTCGCAAGGATGGAGAAGTGCATTTGAAATAATGGGAATTGGCAGCATAGCCATTTATTTCGTTGTCGCTCTTCTTTCGTTTCGCCCCCCAACGCCCCCATCGCCCGTTTCTGCGAGTATCTCAGCAGTTAAATCTGCAGTCAAACGCTTAGTTTTCTGGCGATTATATTTTTCTGGCCTATCAATGTCATTGGCACTTTTCGTGCCATTTGTCTTTCTTGTTCAATACGCAAAAGAACAAGGAATTTCTTCAAGTACAGCAGCCTTCCTAATCACCTCGCTTGGCTTAGGCAGCGTTTTAGGACGCCTTGGCTTAGGGATTCTGGGATTACGTGTTGGTGTGCTACCGTTGGTCGTTTTATGTTTCTGCGTGCAACCTGTCGCGTACACCATTTGGCTACTCGCAGGCGGAAACTATATTCTTCTTCTGGCCTTCGCAGCCCTCTTGGGTGTTGGATACGGAGGCTACGTAGCACTTAGCCCAGTGGCTGCAGCTGGCATATTTGGACTTCAGGGACTAGGTGGTGTTCTGGGGGTTCTCTACACATCCGCAGGAATCGGAGCCTTGATAGGCCCAATTGCAGCAGGTGCGGTAATAGACGCAACAGGCAGCTACTCAATAGCAATCATTGCTTCAATAATCGTCTCTGCCTTGGCCGTTGGTATTGCCCTACCTCTTTGGAAAATCGGGAATGGAAACGTCCAAACTATCGACAAAAAACCCCTTACTGTTGTGACGGACGCCCAGCCATCAGTTTTTTCTGTAACTTACAAATAAATTTTTGCTTTCGAACTAGTCATCAGAGCACCCAAAGGCTGATCAACCGATAGTAGTCTTACACAACTGAATAAATTTCGTAGCTAACGCCACCATCGGAACCGAGAGTTCCTTTTCCGATCGCCTGCACATCATTCAGCCAAAGATAACGTTCACCGCCAGTCTCGAACTGGGGAGCGGACGTAACAGTTCCTGTCTCGAGATTGCCAATTCCCTTATATTGCATGAGAATCGGGACGTCATCATCGGTAATCAACAAGAGCCGCACATCTAACTGCATTGTTTTGTTGTTACGACTAGTCACCCAATCTCCGCCGGGTGGAACTACGGTCCCATTGAGTCGCACGCCGGAAAAGGTTCCTCCGCCTACGCTTGCAACAAGTCGGGTTCCTTGAGGGCCGTTCTTCACAACGCGAGCCCCATCGGACACATCTAAGTTCAAGGTAAATAAGTGTTCTACATCAAGGGTCTCTTTTGTCATGCCTATAGTTTCCCACACAAACACCTGGTTCGGTTGACCCGAAACTGGGATCAGTTTCTCTTCACTGAGATACAGACACTCCACTGCGACGCCATGGGCGTGGAATAGCTCCTCGGCAGGGCGTATTCTGATGCTGAGCGCCGATCATCTTGCGATACTTAGAAAGCCATCGCGTAACGCGGCTGAATTTGATTCCGCTCTTTTGACGTAATCAATACTCCAATTTGAACAAACCTAAGAAAGAACATTGGGAGTGGCGCCCGATTATTCTCATTTTAGATCACGCTTAAGGCCAAAGCATTTACCCATATCTGGGGCCTAGAATTATTTCCATGGAAGACCTTCATCACGTTCACATCTTTGCCAGCGACATAGACGCCACTGTTGAATGGTACTGCAAAAACCTTGGTGGCTCGGTAGCCTACGACGGCGACTTTGGCGGTGCCAGAAATATTTTTATGAACATTGGGCGAGGCCGCCTCAACATCTATGACCAAGAGCCTCGAGGCGAGTTGTCTGGCACCTACCACCACATCGGCATTCAAACTGATGACTTAATAGGTCTGCATGAACGCCTGACTCAAAATGACGTTAAGTTCAGATCGGGTATTCGCGAGTTCGACAACTGGCGATACATCATGTGCCCAGCACCAGACAATGTGTTACTTGAGCTATTTCAAATTGACATACCAAAAATGGAACCAGGTCTTCAAGCTTTCTTCGCACGCAGCTAGGAGCCACTTGTTTAAATCAAGCCTACTGGTAGTTACTTGGCTAAGATCTCGTGATTCTTAGCTATGCGTTCTCAAAGTCTGTGTCCGCAAACTTCCTGTCTTAGTTGTATCTATATGAGCATTTTTTGGAACCTATCAATCTCAACTTCTTTAACAGAGCTACGTGTAAAGCGCAGTACTGAGATGCGACTACCGTAGATATTTTAAACTCGTCGAGCGCAGCTAACCGGCCCAGACACTAGGCCATTGTTCTGCAGAGTTCTGGGTGTTAATACGTGCGGCCGACGAGTGTGCGAGCAAAGACTTCTCCAGTGTGCTCAGCGTGCACTGTGCCCGACGGCACCTGACAGGTCTCGCCGGCTTTGAAGATGTGCTTGCCATCATCAAGTTCCAGGATGAATTCGCCTTCGAGGACCAGGAGTTGAGCACCAAACTCGTGGGTGTGCAGTTCGGTTGAGTAATCCGCCGAATAGCTATACTCACTTGGCTCGTCACAGCCTTGACTTGTCAGTAGTTCGCGAAAATCATCTTCAGTCATGACGTGATTCTAGGCCACGGACCCCCTTCAGAGAAGCAATCTTGCAATTTTAGGCTCTGGGTCCGCTCAATACTTTCGTTTAGCCGAGATGAGTAGCTCGAAAAACTTTGGTTACTACCTATCAGCTCGTATAACAGGCGTTTGTTTCGGCCACTCCCGGAACACCACTACGGCACCTCTAGTTAATTTTTTAAGATTTCTATTTACGTACCTGCTGTAATGGTGATGTGGGCCTATCGAGGTCATCCAAGACGGGCTTGAAAACTCCAGGCCACCACAGTGTGCGCATCTCATCCAGAGGAGAGGACGCGATCATCACCGGTGAAGTCTGTTATCACCCCATTCAATTCGAAGTCTCTCATTGCTCTAGTGAAACTGATGTCGATAAGCCGGCTTCAGTTTCCATGCGCCGGCGTTTCACCGAGCGATACTACGACGATCACACCTTGATTCTAGGAACGCATTTTGAAGGCCCCTTGTGTGGATACCTTCGACCCATGGGTAATTCTTGGTGGCTGGACTCCGCAGGCTTTACAGATACTGGCGTCAATCTCCCAAATACCTAAGTGCCGCCTGATGCCTTGAAGCAACAGGTTCAGGGCTTCTCTGCAGGTAGACGCTCACCTTCGGCAAGAGACTCACCGGCGGCCTCAACAGCTTCGGTTCTCAGAATCTAAGATGACTGATACAAGGCGGTAATACTAGCATCTCCAAAGAACCAGATTAAAGATCTCAACAATCCGCTACTTCAATCCCTTCTATCATCAAAACTGGCAATTTTTTACCTGCGACATCGGTACGATTTATGAAAAGAGTGGTTGAATTCGTCGGAATCTATAATGCAGATAGCGGTCTTCGCGGAGAGTTAACGTACGCCCTGACTAAGTGGTCGAGAAAGTCGTCGTGCTCTTTGTGCGAAATAACTCATGGTTGGAACCCGTTTGGCAGAAACGCATGGCGAACATCTTGTCGTGATAGCGGTCTTGATCTCACGATGATTCACCGCAACGAAGCATCTGCAGAACAATTGAATGCTGTGGAATCATTACCGGCAATACTAAAAAAAACAGGCGGTAATTGGGCACAAGTTGTATCCGCCGACCAGCTGTTATCGGCGAAAAATGACTTCACGAAGATATTTGATCTTCTAAATTACTCGTAAGCAGCTAGCTTTGCCTCTTCTAGTTTGAGCAATAACCGGCAACAATATTTGAGTTGACTCGCGTCATCGACCTTAGATTTCTATTCCAACGACACCATATCTACTATGTTAGTTCCTAATGAATGGCATCAATTTAAACGATCCAGCTTCTGTCGCAAACCCCGATGCCTATTGGGCAAAATATAGATCAGATGGCCCCATCCAATGGAGCGAAGCCCACAGGTCATGGGTGATACTGAACCATTCCGAGCTCAGCGAAGCTTTCAGAGACGGAACGCTCCTGTCGACAGATCGAGTGACGCCGCTCGAAAGAGTAGCAGCAAACCGTCCTACTGCTTTTCAGCGAGTAGTAGAGCTCCTTAGTGGATGGATGATATTTCGAGATCCACCGATCCATACTCATTTGCGTGACCCAATGAGGCACGTTTTCACTCCGAGAAAGGTACTCACCCTCGAAAAAATGGTAACTGATGTCGTGACCAAAACTATCGTCACGTTGCCCGATGAAATTGATGTTCGACGAGACCTTGCTGGCCCGTTACCTGCGCTAATTATTGCTAATCTCCTGGGCGTAAATTCCGATGACTTAGACCAATTTTGTCGTTGGTCTGATGACTTAGCGACAATTGTTTTTGCAACCGATCCTCATTTAACCGCACCTGAACTCGCTATGGACGCTGCTAGCCAGTTTCAGGACTTCTTTAGTGCGCTTATCGATCATGAGCGAGAACATGCATCAGGAACTCTGTTGACAGCATTAGTAGATGGTGCCGGCACAGAGCTATCAGATTTAGAATTAGTGGGAGCCTGCACACTCATACTATTTGCAGGCCACGAAACCACTAGCTCTTTCTTAATGAACACTCTTGGTCTACTTGCTCAAAACCCGCATCTGCTTCCCCTCCTTCGCTCTGCAAATATTGAGAGCGCCGTTGAAGAATTATTCAGGGTTATTGGCCCAACTCGCAGCATGTACCGAAAAGTTGCGAAAACTCACACGCGCCATGGTCAAAAACTAGCCGCAAATGAAAACGTTCTCTTGTGTGTCGAGGCTGCAAATCATGACCCGTTAGTCTTCGAAAATCCCGGCATAATAGATTTTTCTAGAGAATCAAACCCTCATCTAAGTTTCGGCTGGGGGCTCCATCATTGTCTTGGCGCTCATTTAGCTCGACTCGAAGCCCGAGTGATTTTGGAAACTGTTTTAGAGAGAGCAGAAAGTCTGATTCCACTTGCACCAGTTCCTCCAATCGAAGGCACAGTTATCGCTTCCATAGCTCAACCACTTCGAATAAAGTTTGCATAGTTCTGGGTCATTAACTGTCTTGGATAAGTAGTTTCAAATCTGAGCTACTAAATAAACTCCACAGCATTACTCCTCCGCTCTAGCAGCCTCGAGAGGACGCTAACGGAAGTTCTTCAATCTACAGTTCCCTGCGAGTGCTCCTGAGTCAACGAACGCGCACAACAGCCTCATCACAACCAGATGATCCGGAAATCTGACTTGAGGTTTTGTTCGCGGCCGCTAAAAGTTTAGTACCAATTGATCTATCGATTTCCACCCACCAACATGCCTCAGACAACGGGCGGAATCGTGACTCCCAATGTTTCCATTCTTCAGCGGGTGCCTTTGAAGTTGTTGATGGCCATCAGAACGAATCCGCTAAGACCAATGAAAAAGATGGCGCCCTGAGGCAGTGGCGCTTTCTCCACAACAAAAGATAAAACCAGCGCTGCGATCATCAGAAGCCCGCCAACGTATCTGAAGTTCATTATCGTCTTTTGGCCACGCTCTTCCATACAAACATTTTAGTTCCAGTAGAGGTTGATTCATACATCGCTGCAGCGTCGAGACACGCCTTATTTCTTCTCTATGTTATTTGATTTAGTTCATAGATGCTTAGGTACCGTGTTCGCCGCCGAGCGTCTTTGCGCATACCCATATGGCTACTAACCATTTGGACTCTCCCCCAGGCTGACGGAATATTAAGACTTCACGAGATGGCACACGAAACTTCGCCCATCTAAAAATTTGACCGGCTGCTGCCAAACGCCATTAGCCTACGCGGTACATAGAAGTGTTAGGAGCCCTTCATGAATCCCATTAATTTACTTAGCGAAAATCAGTTCACTCTTGTCTACAACGTGCTTTCTTTTGGCACTGCGGTCATGTTCGGCGCATTCGTCTACTTCCTCACCCAACTCAAAGCCGTCAAAGAGCAGTACCGATCAGCCGTCGCAGTTTCCGCAGTCGTCGTCGGTATAGCTGGCTACCACTACTTCCGAATTTGGTCGGATTTCGGCGAAATGAAAATGAATGAGGGTTACCGATATGCAGACTGGCTGATAACAGTCCCACTGTTAATAATCGAACTTTTGATTGTGCTCGGAGTGAGTACCGAACTTCGCAAAAAATTGATGACGTCCTTATTACCGGCGACAGTCCTGATGATTGGACTGG
>CAJQGN010000221.1 GCA_905477545.1 uncultured Acidimicrobiales bacterium
CTTTTGTTCAACTCGTGAACGAGGATCATCGCTGTAGCGAAGAAAATCCTATGTTCGCAACTATTGATCAACCGGGAGTGGGACGCGTTCTCGCCCCTCGCTCCCCTCTATCATTTTCAGAAATTGACCGCGGAGACCCGGCGCCGGCACCCCTTCTTGGTCAACACACAGATGAAATACTTATGGAAGTACTGGGCATGACATCACCCGAGGTTGGCAAACTTCATGACAATGGAATTGTCGCCACAGCAATCAAATGACGGACCAACGTCATTTGATTGGATAAGCTTTTACCGTCGCATTCAAATTTCTAGCGCCAGAACAGGGTGATATTCTTGCACCCATTCTGAGTAATCATGTTCTGAGGCCATTGATACATGCGAAGACCGTGGAGGATTAAATTTTAATGCTCGGAATATTTTTTCTAACGAATCGTCGATGGTTTACAAATCCGAAATTTCTCATAGGTTTGGTATGCATAAATGCAATACTCGCAACCACTGCGATTATTTTTGGAAACGGGTCTTCGATAATTCCGCGTATTATTGCGACGAGTATTATTCTGGTTTTAGCGACAGTTAACCATTACATAGGGACCTCTACCTGGAGCAATGCAGGTTTGCGGATATGGGGTTTCATGGCAGTTATCGGCTCTGCCGGAATCGAACTGTTCTTACTTTGCTTAGTATGGGGTCTCGATCCGATTTCATTCATCCCAGAAAAAGTTGTGGGGAGCTTCGCGATTACTTCGATTTTGGGTCTAATAGTTTCATCAGTATTTCTAGCAAGACCTTCGAAGCTAGTTATTCGCATCACCATCTCGGTATGCACAGCTCTTATGCTCATCTCTTTCTCAGCGGTTTGGGAAATTTTTATTTTCCCAGGTGAGCTAGCTGCATCCCTCGTGATAGTTCTCTGTGCGGCTCTTTTAATCGTTATTATCCAATCAAAATATTTTTATCGAGCACCTATAACGGTGGACATACTTTTTTGTCCATATTGCGGAACGTCTGTTCCTACAAATGGAAGCTTCCACAGCCGTTGCAGCTCTTGCGAAAACACGTTCATAGTCAAAAAGACTCGTTAAAACTAGCGGACACATTTCCATCAAATCTGTTTTCGTCCAACTAATTTTTACACTGACACAGTCGCAATTAGCACTTGTCAAAATTTTGCCTAGCAACTACTTCTTGGCTTTCATCTATTGCTATGGCTATCTTAAAGGCTTCGTTAAGCAAGCAAGATTGTGAAGATCCTGACGCGACACGTTCTGTAATTTCTACGGCTAGCGGTGTGCATTTATCTTTTTTTTCATAGCCAGCTTCTCGACGACAAGATCGTAAAAAATTGGTCTTCTGCTCATCTCTCCATTCAGGTGCTCCGCCGCAGCTGCTAAAAATTAAGGTAAGGGATACGAGCAGCAGCAAAAATAATTTCACTTTTAATCTCTTTTCATACAGTTCAAACGCACTCTGCAAAATTAACTTTCAATTAAACAACCTAATCGCAGTATGTAAGAAAGTATTCACACAAGTACCTTCGTATTACATGAACAAAGATCACCCTGATGTGGTTATCGTTGGCGCCGGGATTTCTGGAATCACCGCAGCCCGAAAACTTCAATCTTATGGACATGTTGTGGAGGTCATAGAAAAAGGGCGTGGAGTTGGCGGTCGCATGGCTACAAGGCGATTCGCAGGGGCTAGGTTCGATCATGGCGCACAGTTCTTCACTTCTCGCGGCTCCGATTTCGCAAAATTAATTGAAACTGCAAGCCAACAAGGAGCTGTCAAGAAATGGACTAACGGTTTTTCCGATGATCCAGATGGCTATACACGATGGTGTGGCTCATCTGGAATGACTTCTCTAGTGAAATGGATGGTTGCTGAAGCGAACATCAATGTCCGCACCAGAACCACAGTTAATGATTTGCGTGACATTCCTTCGAATGCCTACATTCTCACAGCTCCCGTTCCCCAATGTTTAGCCATTCTTTCTTTTAGTCAAATGTTGCCAAATCCAGGAACTCATATTCAGTTATCCTCAATCAGCTACAAGCCAACTATCGCTATTCTTCTTCGGCTGGACGAGCCACCGTCATTGTTTCCCGAGCATGGGGGTATTCAATTCTTAGACCATCAAGATTTAGCTTTTATAAGTGATAATCAAAGAAAAGGAGTGAGTGATGAGCCAGCTATCACGGTTCATTTGTCTAACATTTTGAGCGAGTCATTATGGGAAGATTCTGACCAAGAGGTTCTAGCTGCGACAACTGTTCTAATTGAAGACCACTTAAGTGGTGTGCGAATTACTGATTACCAGATTCAACGCTGGCGCTATGCTGGTCCTGCAGACACCTGGTCTGAGCCAACTCTTGTATGGGGATCTGAGCCAACAATTGCTCTAGCCGGTGAAGCATTTGCCGGTCCTAAAGTCGAGGGAGCATTTCGCTCTGGACTTGCTGCTGCGGAGAAAATTAACATCGCCCTCTCATCAACAGCAAAAAGTATGGAAAGGTTCAAGAATGCTTGATCCACGCGGAAAAGTAATCATGATCAACGGCGCTAATCGGGGAATTGGAGCATCTTTTGCGCGTCGTTTCCACAAGGAAGGTTGGATCGTCAGTTTAGGGAGTCGCAACCTGCCCGAGCTCCAGTCAAGCGTTCTGGATTTCAAAGATGAACGGGTTTCCTGTCACCAGTATGACACCAATGACAGAAAAACCGACGAACAATGGGTTTCTGAAACCATCGAGCAACATGGTTCTATTAATGCACTCGTTAACAATGCTGGGGTTTGCCATCCTCAACCATTGGGTGAGGTAACAGAGGAGCAATTAGATGAAATGTGGTCGGTGAACGTCAAAGCACCTCTGCGACTGATTCAAGCAAGCCTCCCGGCTCTTCGTTCGTGTGGGACAGGAAGAATAGTTAATGTTGTTTCACTATCCGGCAAACGTGTAAAGGGGACTTTTGGGCCCGGGTATGCAATGAGCAAGCATGCTGCATTAGCGCTTCATCATGCGGTCAGACATTCTGAGTTTGACAACGGTATCCGAGTGACCGCTATTTGCCCCGGTTACGTGGCGACCGACATGACTGCTCAATTTGGAGTGGATGCATCAATTATGATTGATCCTGATGATCTAGCCGAAACAGTCGCAACCCTTGTAAGGCTTCCAAATACAGCTGCCGTGGCCGAGATTCTTATGACTTGCGAGCCTGAAGTTATCGGCTAATTTCATATTTTAGTTATTCAAAGAGTTGAGGGTGAGTATGAACATTGCTGATTTACTAAATCGGGAGACTCAAAATAGTGGTATTGCTCTTATAGACAGGTCTCAAAGCCCACCACAACTTTATTCAATGGCTGACCTGCAAAATAAAGTTCATACATTAGCAAATGGCCTTCTCAACTTCGGTTTAAAGCCGCAAGATCGAGTCGGGCTGCTTGCAGGTAATTGTGTTCAGTATTACGAAATCATGTTCGGTGCTCCTTCAGCAGGTCTGGTTTTTGTTCCGATCAACACTCGCCTCCCGGCAGAAACACTTCAATACATCGTTGATGATGCGAATCTCAAGCTCTTAATTGTTGACGAAGAACATGCATCTGACCTGCCTACAAACGTTAAGCAAATTGTTATTGGCTCACCCGACTGGCGACTCTTAACTAGTGCCGAGCCGCAAATAGAATCCAGGGCTGTTACCCCTAATCAAATCGCCATTCAAATTTACACTTCAGGTTCCACAGGTCGCCCTAAGGGCGTTTTGCTAAGTCACCAGAATATCACGTTTACGGTTCTTAATTTCGGGGCAACATTGCCTGGAGAAGTCATGCTCGTATCGGCACCGCTCTACCATAAGAACGCTTCCATGTCATCAAAATTGGCTTTTGCAAGTGGAGGCACTGTCGTATTGCTGCCTAAATTTGATGCGCTTGATTACTTAGACGCGATAGAAACTCACGGTGTAACGATGTGCTCTGGTGTGCCAACTATGTACGCACTCGTTACTGCCGAAATCGAACGGGCAGACAAAATCTTTAATCTTTCAACAGTGCAGCGCGTATTTATTGGG
>CAJQGN010000222.1 GCA_905477545.1 uncultured Acidimicrobiales bacterium
GAATGGGCGACTAGACGGAACTTCGCTGCGTGTGCCAATTATGGCTCTATTACAGATTTCACAGCGGTTTTAAAGTCGACTCCTTCGGTATCTGAAATTAATTCAGCTTTCGACAAGGCGGCATCAGAAGGAAAGCTGAGTGGAGTATTGGAATACAGTGAAGATCCTCTGGTGAGTTCTGATGTTGTTGGAAACCCATCTAGCTGTGTTTTTGATGCAGGATTAACTATGGCTATGGAAAACCTCGTCAAAATTAGTGGTTGGTACGACAACGAGTGGGGCTATTCTAACCGACTCGTCGACCTCGTAAATATCACTTGCGGTTGACCGAATATTATTCCCGATGCCTTATGGAGTGATTCTGTGAATTCAGTAGGAGTGCCTCGTTTAGAGGACCTGGAAACGTCACTTGTGACCTTAAAAGGTAAGCGAATCTTAGTTCGTTGCGATTTTAACGTGCCGTTACAGAACCAAAAAATTAGCGATGATTTACGTATTCGTGCGGCTTTGCCGACATTGGAGTGGTTGATAGAGCGTGGAGCTGATGTTGTCGCCTGCACTCATTTGGGAAGGCCTAATGGAAGAATTGATCCAGCATTCGCTATTGAGCCTGTGCGTGCTCGGCTAAAGGAACTAAGCCCCAATATCGAGATACTAGAGAACCTGAGATTTGATAGTGGCGAAACTGAGAACTCGCCAGAGTTTGTGTCGTACTTAATTAGCGGTGCCGGTGGGGAGGCATTCGATGGTTACGTAAATGATGCCTTTGGTGCCTCGCATAGGAGTCACGCTTCGGTAGTCGGGCCGCCGCAAAAATTGCCATCTGCCGCTGGTCGTCTTCTTGAAAGAGAAGTTGAGGTTCTGGGAACTTTACGCACTACTAAGAAAAAACCATTTTTAGGAATTCTCGGTGGAGCAAAAGTAAGTGACAAGTTGGGTGTCATTGAAGCTTTACTCGAAGTAGTTGACCGACTGATTATCGGCGGTGCAATGTGCTTTACCTTTTTTAAGGCCATGGGTCATGAAGTCGGAGATTCATTATGTGAGGTTAAGCAGATAGATAACTGTAAACATTTACTCGATTTAGGGAACAAAATCTTACTTCCTTCTGACGTTACTGCTTTAAGTCCCGATGGTGCCATTGGTCGCGATGATGGTGAGGTGCGCCAAATGGGGCGAAGCTTGCCCGGGGGTTGGAAGGGTTTAGATATTGGTCCAGGTTCAGCCGCAGAGTTTGAAGATTCTATTCACGAAGCAAAGATGATTTTTTGGAACGGGCCCATGGGAATGTTTGAAGATCCTCGTTTTGCTGCTGGTACACGAGCGATAGGTCAAGCGATGGCTGATGCTAAGGGTTTCACGGTTGTTGGCGGTGGTGATAGCGCTGCGGCGATCGCTGAGTTCAAATTTGCTCCATACATTGATCACATAAGCACGGGTGGGGGAGCAAGTTTGGAATTACTAGAAAACGGTGACTTGCCGGGCTTGATAGCGTTACGTAAATCTTGATAAGGACTTATTGATGACTCGTGTACCTTTAATTTCTGGTAACTGGAAAATGAACATGAACCACTTCGAGGCTATTCAGTTAGTTCAGAAACTTGGTTACGCTCTCGCTAAGCATGATTTTGAGAAAGTAAATGTAACAGTTCATCCCCCCTTTACAGATATTCGATCGGTTCAAACTGTTATCGACGCAGATCGCATGAAGTTTTTGTTAGGTGCACAGAATTGCCATTCAGAGATAAGCGGTGCGTTTACTGGCGAGGTTTCACCTGCAATGCTTTCAAAAATGGCCGTTAGCTATGTGATAGTTGGACACTCCGAGCGTAGACATTTGTTTAGTGAAACGAATGAAGATGTTGCATCCAAAGCGGTGGCAGTTTATGCGCAGGATATGACGCCTATTGTGTGTGTCGGAGAAACTCTTGAGCAACGTGAAAACGGAAACGCTCGTGAAATAGTTGAAACGCAAGTTCGAGGAAGCCTTAGCGGGTTAAAAAAGAACCAGTTGGAGAGCTTAGTAGTTGCCTATGAGCCTGTATGGGCAATCGGTACGGGTGTAACAGCATCCGTCGATGATGCTCAAGGTATGTGCTCTCATATAAGGCACGTAGTCGAGAGTATGCAAACAGGTGCTGGAGAGGCTGTTCGTATTCAATATGGTGGTTCCGTAAAGCCATCAAACGCAACCGAACTTATGGCCTGTGATGATATCGATGGGGCACTTGTGGGAGGGGCTGCATTGGATTCGGAGTCATTCGCTCGGATAGTTATGTACCAAGAGTCTTAGCGTCTGCAAAATAGTAGAAAATTTTTTGTTTCTGACGTAGGAACATTGCTACGAGGTTTCGGTGATGTTGAGAACTTGGGAACTTCGTTTGGTAAATTGATTAGAGTCTTGTTATGTCCTCAGAAGATTTGCCACCGTTACCAGACGGATTAGTCATATTTGTCAAAAAAGACTGTCCAACATGTCTTGAGATAGAGCCAGTTTTCGATCAGCTTTCTAAAAGTTTCATGCCTCTGACTGTTTACTCCCAAGATGATCCTGATTTTCCATCTGGAGTCACCACTGTTGATTATGACAGCGATTTGCGCGTCTCCTGGACGCATGAGGTTGAAACCGTGCCGACCTTGATTCACGTTGTTGGAGGCCGAGAGATGACTCGGACTGTGGGCTGGGAGCGAAAGTCTTGGGAGGCCCTAACTGGAATAGACAACCTCGGAACTGATTTGCCTGATTGGCGTCCCGGCTGCGGGTCCATGTCAGTTGATCCTTCAAGAGTAGATCAATTGGAAGCAAAATTTGGTGACTCAGGAGTCGTTAGTCGTCGTGTTGAGTTTGCTTCTCAAGAAGATGAATTTGAGGCTATGTTCGATAGGGGTTGGTCTGACGGTTTACCGATTGTTCCACCGACTGAAGAACGGGTGCTTCGGATGCTCAAGGGAACTAGTCGTTCGGCCGACGAGGTTGTCGCAATAGTCCCGCCCACACTTGTGGAGTGTAACGTAGAAAAAGTAGCCATAAATGCTGTTATGGCGGGCTGTAAACCTGAGTATTTACCTGTTGTCTTAGCCGCGGTTGAGGCCGCATGCACCGATCAGTTCAATATGCATGGGCTCTTATGTACACTCTGGTTCTCTGGTCCCGTTATTATCGTGAACGGTCCGATTCGAAACAAAATAGGCATGAACGCTGACAAGAACGCGTTAGGTCAAGGAAATCGCGCAAATTCGACGATTGGGCGTGCCCTCCAACTTGTGATCCGAAACGTTGGCGGAGGCAAGCCTGGAATTGGTGGCATAGATCGGTCAGCGCTAGGAGCGCCGTCAAAAATAGGTTGGTGTTTTCCTGAAGACGAAGAGAGCTTGCCTGAAGGATGGGACCCGTTATCGGTCTCGCGAGGATTTAAAGTAGGGGAAAATACGGTAACTCTTTTTGCCGGTCATGGACCGAGCGGACTGATCGACCAAATATCAAGAACCCCTGAGTCTTTGATCAGGACCATCGCTAATCAGTTGCACGGAGTTGGAAATCGAAAGCTTCCAAGTGAAGCCATGATGATAATGACTCCAGAACATATGAACGTATTCGCTCGAAGCGGTTGGAGTAAAGCTGATTTTTATGAAGCTCTAGAACCCCTTCTTATGATGAACCTCGAGCAAGCAGTGCGAGGGGCGGGCGGTATGTCAGAAGGTATTCCTAATCAACCAGGAGAAGATACGGTGTTTGGATCGGGTACTGCCTCTTTGCGTAAGTTGCCCTCATGGTCTCCGATGATCGTGCGGGCTGGAGGCGGAGCTGGAGGATTCTCAGCTGTTCTTGAGGGTTGGGTCTCGGGAGCAAAAGGTAGCACGCCGATAACTCACAGAATTGATTCGTAACTTGATAGCGAAGTGAACACATTTACTATTAAACCAAATGAACTGAAGTTCAAATACCGCAGTCATATCTGTGGACTCTTGAAGGCACTCTGATATCGTCAAAGCTGTGCTGACTTGGGTCATTGGTGGCTTTCACTTAATTTCTGCTCTAGGCCTCATTGGTTTAGTTTTGCTTCATAGTGGTAAGGGCGGAGGCGTCTCTGACATGTTCGGTGGCGGAGTCAACACCACAGCTGCAGGCTCAACGCTGGCTGAACGTAATTTGAATCGTATAACAGTGGTAGTCGCCATAACGTTTTGTTTCACTACCCTTGTTTTGGGCTTGTTGCTGGCCTAACTAGATATCAGTAAGCATTCACCTACGAGTGCTGTTTGTCAGTTGTTTTGGCAACGCCAGAACTCCATTATTTGTTGAAGTAAATGTCTAACTTTTATTGGTGTTCCGTTGGTTGGCTTCGCTCCTTTGTGAGCGAGGCAGGGTTGGTGCAAGAATAGGTTTCTGTGGCTAGAGTGAAGATTCCTTCCGTTACAGCGGAATGGCGTCGGAGTGGCGGAATTGGCAGACGCGCTAGACTAAGGATCTAGTGCCCGTTACGGGTGTGGGGGTTCAAGTCCCCCCTCCGACACACAGTTACAGCCGTTTGGTGCCATAGATAAACCCTTTTTGGAAATCGGCTCTCAGTCTTCGGGGACTAAATCCATAAGATTTGGAGTTTAAATGTGCTGGATTGCGGGTCTAGAATGCGACTGCAACGCATGAAAGCGTCAAGTGCTGAATGCGATAGAGCAGTCCGAAGGTCAATGCGTTGCTAAGTGCGCCACTTCTGTCTCAAATCTGATTTCGTAACTTTTCCTACTGCATTTCTTGGAAGAGCATCAATTATTTCGAGACGTTCCGGAAGCTTGTAGCTAGCTATTTCAAGTGTTCTCAAAAAATTAACAATCGCAGGCAAATCTGGAATTGTATTTTCAATAGGTACAACGAACACTCCAACTTTTTCTCCCAAATCAGGATCAGGGAAAGATACAACGGCGCACTCAAGAACATCCTGATGTGAAGCGATTAACGCTTCAACCTCAGCAGCCGAGATGTTCATTCCTCCGCGAATGATGATGTCTTTGGCTCGATCAACGAACTGAAGGAGCCTACTCGAGCTACTGGTATCAGCCCACTGGAAAATGTCGCCCGTTTTGTAGTAGCCATCAGTATCAAATTCATCACCAGCTGATTGTAAGTAACCAGAGAATACTGTCGGGCCCGCGAATCGCAACTCGCCAGGGCGGCGAGACTCAACGATTTCTTCTTCTGTAGCGAAGTCAACGATTCGTATCGAAACACCTTGTCGGTTCGGTTGTGGAAAAAACCGGGCTCGTTCTTCAGGATCTGGTACCGATCGCATTGTAGAAAGAAGTGCAGCGCCTTCGTTAGAGCCAAAGACATTTACGATTTCTATGTTGCGATCCTGCCAACCTTTTACCATCCACGGATCTAAAGGTGCAGAACCAGAAGAAATTATTCGGATGCTAGATAAGTCAACAGAGTTAAGTAATTCTTCGTTCCTGAGTAGCATATTTAGGAGCGGTGGGGGCGCTACTGTGTAGGTGATTCCCTCAGTTTGAATCTGCTTTAAAAAAACTGTGAGATCTAATGGCTGGTGCAGAATTAACGATGCTCCAACAGTCAGCCAGGGCATAAGCATTCCCCCTATGCCAGCCATATTGACTACGGGAAATGGACACAAGATATTGTCACTAGACGAAATAGAGAGTTCGTCTACTTGTACTCTGCTTGACGCTAGCCACATGGAGTGAGTGCGTGGCACTCCTTTTGGTACGCCGGTGGTCCCGGACGTCCAACAGATAGTCGCAATGTCGTCTGGTGAAGCATGATTATAAGCTTTATCTTCTGCTGGCTCCGGAGTCAGATGAAGATTAACTTCTCCTGCATCCGCACCGAATGTCGCGAGTTTAATATTTTCGAATTCTGCAAGGAGTGCTGCCACCGTCTTGACTTGGTCGGTTCTGTCAGAACGGTTAGCAGTAACGAACAGCTGAATTTGAGCAGTTGATAATCCTGAGCGCAGCTCATGATTTCGATGTTGAATTGGAAAAGGAACGGCAACAGCGCCAACCCTGATGCATGCAAGGATAGTGAAAATGAGTTCACAAACATTGGGAAGCTGAATACCAACCGCGCCACCAGCCCTAACACCACGATTGTGAAGTTGAGTAGCTAATGATTGAACAATTGAATTGACTTCTCTCCATGTCCACCGCTGGCTATTTCCCTCAAAAAAATCAGTACGGTTAGGGGCGTCAGCTAAAGCAACTTCGTCGTTTCGCTCTAGAGCGGCGCTTCGTAGTAGGCCGTCAATCGTGTTTATGGAGTCGTACATGTACGTATTCTGACAGTATTGCCTTGAGAGTGCCCTGAAGTTCAGCAGTTCTCGAAAACGTTTCGGTAGTTGCTCTCTAGATTGTTCGCTAGGCCAATTGGATTTTCAAAGCTTGA
>CAJQGN010000223.1 GCA_905477545.1 uncultured Acidimicrobiales bacterium
GGAAGACTGGTGTTAGCAGACGGCCTTTCAATAGCAGCTGAAGAGACCCCGGATTTGATAGTCGATTTGGCTACTCTGACGGGAGCATGCATGGTTGCATTGGGAAATGAGTACGCAGGCCTTATGGGGAATGATGCTGCTGCTGTGGCTCGGGTCGAATCAGCTTCATCGGCAGCTAACGAAAAAATATGGCATCTCCCACTGCCAAAAGAATATCGCAAACAGCTTGATTCACCGATAGCAGATCTTCGAAACATCGGAACTGGCCGACTTGGCGGGGCATTAACTGCAGGTCTTTTTCTTAAAGAGTTCGTAGGTGATATGCCATGGGTCCATTTAGATATAGCGGGCCCTACTACTACGGAAGAAACATTGGGTGAGAGCAGTAGAGGGGCAACTGGTTTCGGCGTTCGGACATTGTTGGAACTAGTTGTCGGTTGGTAGATGAAGTTTTGAGGCCTAAAGTGTGCCTCCAAAAATCTTAAAGCAGTTTTGGGAGAGGCCAAGAATGTCAACTGAGCTAGAGGGAAACCCGCAGCTTCGATTGCTAGCTAAATGGATTGATGAAGCTAGTCGTATCGTTGTGTTAACCGGAGCTGGTATTTCAACTGACTCCGGTATCCCTGACTTTAGAGGCCCTAATGGATTGTGGACCAAAAACCCTAAAGCAGAGAAAGCCTCCAATATTCAAAACTTTATCAACGACAAAGAAGTGCGAAAAGCATCATGGCGAAGTCGACTAGAGAGTAGGAGTTGGTCAGCAGTACCGAATAGAGGTCACGAAGCTTTGGTCCAACTGGAACGTAATAAAAAACTAGCGCTACTGATTACACAGAACGTAGACGGGTTGCATCATCAAGCAGGCTCTAACCCGGAAAAAGTTGTTGAAATACACGGTACGTTGCGCGAAGTTACCTGCTTGTCCTGTGACTATAGAGATGATATGAAAGTTGCCCTTGACCGCATCCGATCAGGTGAAGAAGATCTAGATTGCCCGAATTGCGGAGGAATCTTGAAAAGCGCAACGATCTCATTCGGCCAGTCTCTTGTGAGCGAGGACTTGATACGAGCAGAGGTAGCTGCTCAGAACTGTGATCTTTTCATCGCTATAGGTACGACCTTAGGCGTGTACCCGATAGCAGCAGTTGTTCCGGCTGCGAAGAGAGTCGGAGCCAAAATAGTTG
Organism: uncultured Acidimicrobiales bacterium; assembly: GCA_905477545.1. Classification (GTDB taxonomy): domain Bacteria; phylum Actinomycetota; class Acidimicrobiia; order Acidimicrobiales; family Poriferisodalaceae; genus UBA9040. The sequence goes on from CAJQGN010000223.1 coordinate 1,185, forward strand.
TGGTTAACGGCGAGCCGACTGAAATGGATCATCTCGCTGATCTAGCGATTCGTGGATCAATCAGTAAAGTCATGCCGCTTGTAGTCAACGGCGAAAAAAATTTGTGAAAGTCTGCGCAAACGTAGACGGTTTTCTAGCTCAACGAAGGGCATACTTGACCGATTTGGTAGGGTATTATCTCTTGTGTCCGGTTAAAACGTAGCAGGGTGGTGTTGTGGCTTCTTTCCGAGAACTTTTGAATAAAGCTAAACTAGCGATTAAGGAGATAGACACTGCAGGAGCGCAAGAAAGAATATTAAATGGTTCACCTGTAGTGCTCGATGTTCGAGAACCTGATGAATTCGAACAAGGGGCGTTGGATGGTGTGACTCACATTGCTCGCGGTCATTTAGAAGCACAAGTGGAACAGCGCATCCAAGATCATGATGCAGAAATAATTGTTTATTGCGCAGGTGGCGTCCGGTCAGCATTTGCTGCTCAAACCCTAGGAGAGCTCGGGTACACCGATGTTGTGTCAATGGATGGTGGATTTGGCAAGTGGAAAGATGAAGGACGAATTTGGGTAACTCCGAAAACGTTGAGCCCGGAGCAACGGAATAGATATCAGCGACATTTGCTGCTACCTGAAATTGGAGATGAGGGCCAACAAACTCTTTTGAACGCCCGAGTTCTAATGTTAGGAGCGGGAGGCTTAGGGTCTCCCGCAGCTTTGTACCTGGCGGCTGCTGGAGTCGGAACTATTGGCATAATTGACATGGACGTAGTTGACGAATCAAATCTGCAACGCCAAGTCCTTCATAACCTTGATCGGCTCGGCGATCGCAAGGTCGACTCCGCAAAAAAAACATTGACTTTGCTGAATCCTGACGTCGATGTAGTGACATATGACACAAGGCTGGGCGCTGACAACATCTTAAATATTCTTGAAGGATGGGATGTCGTAGTAGATGGTGCGGATAATTTCCCAAGCCGATACGTACTCAACGATGCTTCAGTGAAGCTAGGGATACCAGTTGTGCATGGGTCGATATACCGATTCGAAGGTCAAATTACTGTCTTTGACCCGCTCAATGGTCCTACATACCGTGACTATATTCCTATTCCTCCGCCTGCTGAGCTAGCACCGTCTTGTGCTGAAGCGGGCGTGCTTGGAGTCTTGCCAGGGATAGTAGGCACTATCCAGGCATTGGAAACAATCAAAGTTATTTTGGGTCTTGGTGATTCACTTCGGGGTCGTATTCTCGCCTTTGATTCACTCGAAATGTCCTTTAGGGAATTCAAACTTCGAGTCGATCCTGAGAATTTAATTACCTATGAAAATCGTGATCGAATCCGTATAGAAGAAATGAATGATCTCTGCTCGCCTAGCTTGAAGTGATTGAGTGAAACCCGGATGGTCACTGGTGCTCCTACACTTTGGTCATGATAAAGAAAAAAGTCGTTGTCGTAGGTGGTGGGCCTGCCGGACATAATGCGGCGGCTTCTGCTGCTCGCTATGGCGCTCAAGTGGTTCTAATTGAACGTGACGTTATCGGGGGACTCGCTCACCTGAGAGACTGTGTTCCTTCTAAGTCAATGATCGCGACCGGTGGTGCATTGTCATTTGCTCACCGACTGGATGGTATGGGCCTAGCCCAAGTAGAAACAGAAATTAATGTAGAGCAGCTGAGAAACCGAATTCAGAGTATCGAAAATCGGTTAGAGGGTTCAGTAACAGAGCTTTTGATGAGCCTAGAAGTTCAAATTATTCGCGGCACGGCAAGACTTTCTAGTCCGAATAGCGTATCCGTCAAGACGGAAGAAGATGAAATCAAAATTGATGCCGACGTTATTGTGCTAGCTACTGGAAGTCGGCCTCGAATTCCTGAGTGGGCCATAATTGACTCCGAAAGAATTCTGAGTACCCGTGATGCTTATCCGCCGAAAGAAATCCCTGAACACCTTATTGTTGTTGGTTCAGGGGTTACCGGCGTGGAGTTTGTCCATATGTTTAGCTCGCTTGGCTCTGCGGTCACGCTAATCGTTAGTCGGCAACAGGTTCTTCCAAATAAGGACCCGGAAGCTGCAGCGCTCCTTGAGCAAACCTTTATGGATCGAGGCGTTCAATTATTAAAGGGAGCCCGAGCTATTGGTGTTAAGCGCATTGGTAAAAAAGTTGAGGTTTACTGCAGCGATGGAAGGGTTGCTACAGGAAGCCATGCTTTGATAGCCATCGGTTCTCAGCCAAATACGGAATCGCTTGGACTAGATAATGCAAATGTCTTGTTGAACTCAAACGGCCACGTAGAAGTAGACCACAACCTTAAATCTTCTGTGCCGAGCATCTATGTAGCCGGTGATCTTTCTGGCAAGTTACCGCTTTCATCAGTAGCTGCGATGCAGGGCAGGAAAATTGCGGAACACATTATGGGCTTACACGATGGGCGACCGCATCGCCACTTAGCCTATGACAAAGCTGCTTCCGCTATTTTCACTGAACCAGAAATAGCTGATGTTGGCCTGGTCGAGGCCGAGGCATTCGCTACTGGTAGAAAAATAAGGGTAACGAAAGTACCCTTTTCGTCAAATGCGAAAGCCCTAATAAATGATGATCCGAAAGGCTTTGTCAAAATTGTGTCCGATCCGAACACAGGTCACGTTTTAGGTGGTTCCATAGTAGGGAGACACGCTGCTGAGTTGATATCGGTAGTGGCTCTTGCGGTAACTGCAAATTTGACAGTTCAAGACGTACACGAAACCCTATTCGTATATCCATCCTTAAGCGAAGCTCTTTCCGAGGCCGCCGAATGAAAAACAGTCCAAAAATTTTAGTGACAGGAGGAGGAGGCCAGCTAGGGCAAGAGCTAGAGCGCGAGCTATCTAATGAACATCTAATCGTTTTGGCTCGTAACCAGTTGGACATTACTGATTGTGAAGCTGTGGACTTAGCAGTCAAGACTCATCAGCCCGATTTCATAATTAATGCTGGGGCTTTTACTGCCGTTGACGGATGTGAGTCTGAACCTGACCTTGCTTATGCAGCTAACGCAATTGGGCCAGCTCGGCTGGTTCAAGCTGCTGAACGGTATAGGGCTCGGGTAGTTCAAATATCTACAGACTATGTGTTTGATGGCACACTGAGTCGACCGTATCGTGAAACTGATAAGACAAACCCCTTCTCTGAATACGGCAGAACTAAGGAAGCCGGCGAGCGAGCGATGAGACCAGAGGATCTCATCGTGAGGACGTCATGGCTCTGTGGCGCACACGGTAAAAATTTATTGAAAACTATTGTGAGCTTGGCATCACAAGGCACCCCCATGAAGTTTGTTGAAGATCAAATTGGACACCCTTCCTTCACAAGCGATGTAGCATCGACTATTCATGACTTAGTGCTTAAAGAGGCCAACGGCATATTTCACGTAACGAATCAAGGGATTGTAAGCTGGTACGAATTCGTGAAAGAAATTCTTAAGGCACTTGGTAAGCCAACTGATTTAGTAACTGCCATAAAGACGGAGGAGCTTATACCTCGGCGAGCGGCTTTACGACCGGCTAATTCAGTGCTAGATAACCTTGCTTTGCGAGAAGCTGGGCTACCTGAATTGCCTGACTTTCGCGACTCGCTTCCCCAAGTGTTAGGGGAAATAGTATGAGGGATTCTCTACGAATAGCAGTCAGTTCACCGAATCCGAGTGCATCTCAACGCCTGATTGACGCAGCTGGTTTTTTGGCGTTGGAGTGGGCAGCACCTTTTGCTGAAGTCGTTATGGCTGACTATGGAGACATAGTAATATCGAGCGAAGTACGGGCAATCGGCGGCATTCTCCGGATTCCTGCAGATGAGAGTAAACGGCTATCGGAAGCGTCAATTGGATTAGTGGTAGAGACTCCACTCGAACTCATCGAAGATGGAGAAGGCAATTGGGATATTGACCCAGAGCTATCGAATTGGAGTTTGCTTAGAGCTGTTCTCAGGGCAGAGTCATTTAGTCCATCCACAGATGAAGGCGCTGCCATAAGCAGATTTGTAAGAGCCAGATTAGACCCGGGAGAAGAAAAAGAGAGATTATTAGCGACTGCGGATCTTTGGGCAAAAGAAGTAATTGACATGGCGATTAAGGACATCGCAACGTTAAACCCTAACCGAATACGCAGCTGGCTTACCGAGCAGGCAGCTGAGTTGGAAAGAACCACAAGTATTCATCAAATACTTCGGTCCAGGTATGACGATGACATTCGACGCGTGATTTCTCAATAGTGGGTTCAGTCATGACGAGCATCGTAATTGTGGCATACGGGAAAAAAATGTTAACAGACAGGCTTCTGCGATCAATAGAAAAATACACCCCAGAGAAACATGAAGTTATCGTAATTGATAATGCATCGCCTGATGACACCAGCGAATGGGTGGTTTCTCATTTCCCAGACGTCAAATTAATTAAGTCACCCGTAAACCTAGGTTATGGACGAGGAGCGAACTTAGGAGTTCACTATTCGCAAGGTGAGCAAGTAGTGATTATGAATTCTGACATAATTGTTACTGAAGGTTGGCTGAGTCCGCTGCTGGAGGCTCTCCAAAATCCGTCAGTCGTAATCGCATCGCCTGTTTACCTTGACACGGAACTGGCTCTTGCCGAAGCTGGAAGCGAACTCACCACAGACGGCCATGTCCATGTTCACCGGAGAGAGTCGGAGACTGTCCGTCGAGTTGATCATATATCTGCCGCTTGTTGGGCCATAAATAAAAACTGGTTTGATCGAGTAGGCGGGTTTGATCCTGCCTATGGGCTCGGCTACTACGAGGATGTAGACCTAGCAGCGCTCGCAGCAGCTCAGAATCGTTCTGTAGCGTCAGTCCCACATTCCCGAGTGATTCACGAAAGCGGTGGGTCTTTTAACAATAATTTAGTTACAGAACTTTCTCATAGAAACCATAAGAGACTTTCGACTCGCTGGTCTTGGCTTCTACGTGACCATCCTCGAATATCGAATTTCACAGCTGAGACAACGAGGTGTCATGGTCGCGTAGCAATTTTGGGTCATGATGTCGAATCTGAGTTCGTTGCGTCGTTATGTGCCCTTAATCTTTCTGTTGTAATAGTCACCAATGTTGACGAATTGAGGGACCGCTGTAGTAGAGATGATGTAGTGGTGTCTAAATTTTTTCCCCAAAATGTTGAGCAATTGAAACTCCTGTCTCCCCGCTCCGTTCACTGCAATCCGGCGGGGATATGGGATGCTTTATCAGAGGCAGGTATCGCAGCGAACTCAACTCCGCCAAGATTACGGTTTAAGCTACTCAACTCCGTTCGCGACAACCAATGGTAGTTAAGAGTGAAAGACAAAGAGTAAAAGTATGAATGGTGACGGTGAGAAAATCAATGCTATTGAGCACATTGAGAATGCTCGCCAGCATCTCGCTAGCCATAGCCAACTTGGTCGGATTCGAAGATTCAAATCGGCTGGAGCTAGCGCTATGAATGTCGTTAGTGAGTTGGCTGCTGCCCTAGAACAGTTGACGGAAAGCCACAAACAGTTGACGGAAAGCCACAAACAAAGTGAAAAAAAATATCAAATTTATTTAGAAAGATTTGAGAAGATAGAAGCTCAGACTCAAGTTCTAGATGACGCAACCGCTCGCCTAGAATTAGTTACGGCTGGGGATGAACTACTAATTGATGATCTTGGTGCCGCTCTGGAAGAGCTGCAAGTCGATCTGATTCGGTTAACTCGGTTGCAAGAGCTAATGAATGAGCAGATGAAACCGCAAGTTTGATGAAAAAAATCGGGATAGTTCAGGGTGTTCCTGAGGGGCTTGTGGCAGCGCTGAATAGTCGCTACAACGGTGAACTTGAACAACTAACCTCTGTAAATCAGAACACAGGATATGAATTTGTGGTTACGTGCGATGATCTGCCAGTTCCTCCGGGAGCGCCGATTCGACGATACGTGACGCATGTGGATGTCGTGT
>CAJQGN010000224.1 GCA_905477545.1 uncultured Acidimicrobiales bacterium
ACTTTTAAGACTGAAGCTGAACCGAGCTCACCCGTATGGAGGACTTGTTGCCCCATTCTTGCAAGGAGAGGCAACACTCTTTCGAATACTGCTCTTTCGCAACCTGCGAAGATTGCTATGTTCGCTGTGGCGGCGCGATGACACCCGCCTGAGACGGGGCAATCTGCTGGTAACGCACCTAAATCTTTAACTTTCTGACCAAGACGTAACACTTCCTGCTGGTCAGTGGTGCTCATCTCTATCCAGATTTTGCCTGCGCTTAGCCCGGCGAGAATGCCATTTTCGTCTTCCATTACAGACGCGCTGGCTGAGGGGCTCGGTAAACAGGTGACGATGATTTCACATGTTTCAGCAATTTCTTTAGGAGAATCTGCAACTGATGCGCCAGCAGAACGGAACTGCTCTGTTTTGGCTGGATCTAGATCTCGCACCGTAAGCTCGAAACCGTTACGCAAAACGCTTTCGGCTAATTTGCCGCCAACGTTGCCGAGTCCAATGAAACCGACTTTCACTTAATTATTCCAATCTGCTTTCGCCTAGTTGACTCGATTCGACTTTCTGAAGGTCTGCTTATCGCCAAGTTATCAATGTCAATCAAGTTCACGAGCCAGGCGGCTGTTGTTTGAGCCAAGTGCTGTTTGTGTCATTTCAAGGTGAAGGCGCCCGCCGGTTGAGTACGGGTGCGCCGAAAGGGCCTCATGGTTCAATTCCACTCCTAAACCTGGACCTTTCGGGGCAGACATGTAGCCAGCTTCCCATACCAAAGCTTTAGCTACGATGCTGTCGTGAAAGTCGCTGAGAATGGTTTCTAGGATCAAAAAATTGGGAAGGGTGAATCCGAGATGTGTAGCAGCTGCATGGGCTATCGGTCCGCAGTAAATGTGAGGGGCGATTTGAGCATTGAACAACTCTGCTAGAGCAGCGATTTTCTTGGTTTCCCAGAGGCCCCCACTGCGGCCTACGTTTGGTTGAAGAATTCTCACCCCTGCTTTGAGTAGTTCATAAAATTCCTTGCGAGTAGTCACTCGTTCCCCAGCAGAAACAGGAATCGTAGTCGCTGCGACAACAGCCCCAATTGCGTCTACCTGATCAGGAGGGCAAGGCTCTTCGAACCAGAGAGGGTCATAAGGTTCCAACCGTTGAGCTAGACGAATGGCAGAAGCTGTTGTCATTTGGCCATGGGTTCCGAACAAAATGTCGGCCTGATCACCTACGGCTTCTCTGATACGGCGAGTTGCATACTCTGCTCGATGTAACTCAGCTAGCGACAGTTCGCGTCCTCCCTGGAAAGAATATGGTCCGGTCGGGTCGATTTTGATGGCGGTGAAACCCATTTCTAGAAAGCGCAACGCGCTTTCAGCGGCTGCGTCCCCGTCGTGATAAACGTCGGGTTCGTTCGGGAGTGAGTTTCCAGCAGCGTCAGTTTCTGTGGGATACAGGTATGAGTAGGTCCTGAGTCGGTCATGAAACTTACCGCCAAGTAGTTCATAGACCGGCACACCGTGCGCCTTACCGAGGATGTCCCAAATGGCCATTTCAATGCCACTGAAGACACCCATCATTGAAATATCGGGTCGCTGTGTGAAGCCTGCCGAATAGACTCGCCGGAAAAGCGTTTCCAGATGGTGAGGGTCAGCCCCAACAATATAACGTTCGAATGTGTCTGCGATCATAGAAGTGGCAACGTCTGCTGAAAAAGGAATTCCGTAACACTCCCCCACGCCGGTAATACCATCATCAGTTTCGACTTCTACGAACACCCAAAAAGACCCACCGACTCCGGTCGGGGGCACGGTTGTGTATGTGCGGATTTCTTCAAGGCGCATTAGTAACTCGACTCAATGTCAGATACGGAAATTGATGGGTTCCTAAACTTGTAGTTCTTAGCAAAGAGTTTCAGATGCTTTACTAGCGGCGGTCGATGATTACATGTTCTTTAGTTAAGAACATCGAAGACCTAGCAAAATCAATGAATTTAGATTCGTCGTCATAGGCACGCCGTGATGCAATTCTGTTTTCTGGAGTGGCATTGCCCATAGAAGCGCGATCAAACCAGACTTCAGCATGCCCCATGTAAGGCTCGACCTCAGATCCTCGCGAACTATTTATCGACGCAGTCAATTCGGGTTCATCGCGATGAACTTGCTGGTATCGCAATATTCCGCTGCCTTGAGCTTGACGTCGAATCACTGGCCCATGATGAGTGCGCCAATACCACTGGGCTTTGTCAAAGCTCATTGACCCTTGATGACGTAATGGGAAATACAGCTTAACGAGGCTGGACCGTTCGGTAGCCACAATATTCTCGGGGGTGGGGTTCACTTGAGGATATTCGTAATTAAACCAAGCAACGGATCGTTCCAGATCCATAAAATTTGCCTCGTCATCTCGAAGGATCTGGTCAACACGACGCCCTTGTTCAGAACGTGTTGCTTCAACCATCGCTTCTTTGGATTCCCACCAAACTTCGACTACGCCGTCATAAGGCTCTTCCATTTCGCCGCGACGGCCCGGTAACCGAGAATGGTCATCATCTGTGGTGTGGACTTGAACGTATCGAAGCATCCCTAATGTTCGAGAATGGCCAGCCACCAGAGGTCCATGCTCTTCAAGCCAGTAGCGCTGCATTTCTTCGCGCGTTGTACCTTCTTTGCGTCTGATTAGAAATGTTAATCTGAGCATAATTTTTCCCCTGATTGATATTACCACTCGCCAGCAAATAGCTCCTCAGGAAGCACAAGAGAGCCCTTCTGCCTAACTTCTAAAGCAGATCTCTATATAAGTTACTTCTGGTTGCTCGAGCACATGGATCGACTGAGAACTCGCGACCTAACTCGAGCCATTCTGCGTCTGTGTCCATTGCTCCCATGCATTTCGCCCATGCGGTCTCGTCATCGAAGAACATGACATAGGTCCACTCGGTTTGAGGAGCGCCTGCCTGACTTGCTAAAAGTTTGATGTCTGAGGCACCACACCTTTTGTGGATCACTGCCGATCTCCGATTGATTGCAAGGAACTCTCCTTGTCTTCCAACCGCTACATCCCAAGTTGTCGAGTGCGTAAGTTTCATTTTCCCCAAACCTTTTTTGTTGATACAACTATTTTCGATATAGCTAACTTAACTAGTTGCTGTGCCTTAAGCTAGCGCACTTACGTGACTCGCTAACTATAGAGTCAGACCTTAGACTCACAAGCTTGCCATTTACTAAACCAACGACTGGAACAGTTCAGTTATTGGAAGAAGAAACAATATCGGGTACCTGTGTTTCTTGTTTTTATCCGCTCATTTTTTGATTTAGTTTTCGGGCGAGCTCACCCTCTTGGTTCCATGCGTTGCCGAATGGGTGACCTGGATAGCGGACGGATCGAGGCAGTCGCAGGGTTACTCCTTCACAGCGCACCTGTTCGCTACGCTTACCGCTCACCAACAGACCTGTGTCGTCCCAGACGCGATCTGCTAACTGAAATGCATCGTCAGCTCGGTATTGATAGACCAACCCCCGGCGAGGCTCGCCTGATTGATTCGGCCCAGCGCCATGCAACATCAAACAGTGATGCATACTAATTCCACCGGCACGAGGTGTGATGTCCACAACATCACCAACGTGGTCTTTCCAGGCCTTAGGTTCCTGACACATGCCAGTAAAAACGCC
>CAJQGN010000225.1 GCA_905477545.1 uncultured Acidimicrobiales bacterium
AGCTGATACGGCTGCGGTCATCCTTGCTGAGGATCCCAAGAGTTTTGACGGGCCGCTCTTAATTGTCGACGTCGGAACCAATGCGGAAATTGTCCTTTCTGCCGACGGTAACCTTTTTGCTGCATCTAGTCCTACAGGACCAGCATTAGAAGGAGCTCAAATAAGTTGTGGTCAACGCGCTACTAAGGGGGCGATTGAACGGGTCCGCATAAATAACGAAACGCTAGAGCCTAAATTTAAAGTCATTGGTAGCGACCTCTGGTCCGATGATCCCCTGTTCGAAGAAGATATAAAGGAATTCGGCATCACTGGAATTTGCGGCTCCGGTATCGTCGAAGTACTTGGAGAGATGTATTTAGCTGGTCTGATTGCTGACGATGGCTCGCTATCTGACCTTCCTAGTGGGATAGGAGTAAAGACATCTCGTGTTTTCGAAGAGGGCCGAACCTTTTCGTACATGCTGCATCGGAGTTCGGGGCACTCACAGAATAGAGATGTAACTGTAACCCAGGCAGACATTCGCGCGGTCCAGCTTGCAAAAGCAGCACTTCGAGCTGGCGTAGATCTGTTAATGGAGCAAGCAGGATTGACTGCTGTTAAACAAATCAGATTGGCAGGAGCTTTTGGGACTCATATCGATCCGTTATACGCAATGCTTCTGGGACTGGTTCCAGATTGCCCGTTACCAGAAGTTATATCGGCTGGGAATGCTGCTAGCGCAGGAGCGATTATCGCCTTGATATCTGGACAGGCTAGAACTCAAATCGAGGAACAGGTTCTGGAAATTAACAAGATAGAAACTGCAATCGAGCCGAGATTCCAAGAATTATTTGTAGGTGCCCTCGCTATTCCCCATCTGGACGCGAGCACAACGAATCTCGCATCTCTAGTCACCTTGCCCACAAGGGCAAAAAGTCACGCTTCGAGACGGAGTTCAAGACGATCGCGGCAATACGACTAACGTTTTCATTGGGAGGCACTTCTATGACTGAAACAAAACCACGGCGCTCGGGCGGCCGTGCTGCTCGACAAGAGGCGCGCTCTCAAAAAGATGAGAGTATTAAGCCCTATCTGGAGCGAAAGCTTAAGCCCGTTGAGGTAATAGACGAAGCTGGTCTAGCTCAAATAGAAGATAACGCAGAAATCATTCTCTCTGAGGTTGGGATTGCTTTTCAGGAGTTCCCGTCAGCGCTTGATCTTTGGCGAGACGCCGGAGCAGATATAGACGGCGATATTGTTCGATTCCCTAAAGGCCTCTGTAGGAAAATTATTACTGATTTCGCACCTGCTAGTTATATCCAACAGGGCCGTTCTTTAAACAGATCGGTAATGATTGGCGGTGACGCCACTGTTTTCGCTCCCAATTATGGTTCTCCTTTCGTGACTGATCTTGACTCCGGCCGTCGTTACGCAACTCTTCAAGATTTTCAGAATGTCGTGAAGTTAACGTATCAGCTACCACATCTGCATCACAGTGGCGGAACAGTGGTGGAACCAGTTGATATACCGGTCAACAAACGGCACTTAGATATGATTTATGCGCATTTGCGTTACAGCGATAAGCCGTTAATGGGATCGGTTACTGCGCCAATTCGAGCACAAGATTCTATCGAGCTCTGCCGTATTGCATTTGGTGGTTCCTTAGATGATCGGACAGTTCTTACAAGCCTAATAAATGCATCCTCTCCCCTGAGGTGGGATGCAACAATGCTAGGCGCTGCAACAGTTTATGCCCGAAATAATCAAGCTTGTATTATGTCGCCGTTCATCCTAGCTGGAGCTATGTCACCGGTGACCGTTGCCGGCTTGGCTGCTCAGGCCCTAGCGGAAGCGCTATCAGGGATGGCGTACTGCCAGCTAGTAAGAAAGGGCGCTCCTGTCATTTTCGGAACGTTTGCATCGTCAATGTCAATGGCGACCGGCGCCCCTACATTTGGTACTCCAGAAGGAGCAATGGCTACATACGTCATGGCAGCTCTTGCACGACGACTAGGCGTCCCATTTCGTTCAGGTGGCCAACTGACATCGTCGAAAACGCCAGATGCTCAGGCCGCGTACGAATCTGCTGCGACTCTTCTCCCGACTATGCAGGCTGGCGTCAATTTTGTCCTTCATGCCGCCGGCTGGCTTGAAGGCGGATTATCTCTTAGCTATGAAAAACTGATAATGGACGCAGATCAGCTGGGGATGATGGGGGTTTACGCTAGTGGTGTAGATATGAGCGAGAATGGTCAAGCCATGAGCGCTCTACGAACTAATCCCCATGGACAGCATTTTCTCGGCAATAGCCATACCCTACAAAATTTTGAACACGCCTTCTATCGGTCAACAATTGCAGACAATAACAGCTTCGAACAGTGGAGCGAGGAGGGCTCTCCTGATGCCGCACGGCGAGCTAACTCCATCTGGAAACAAATGCTTAACGACTACGAGGCACCTAAAATAGATGAGGCAGTTGATGAAGAAATGCTCGAGTATATTGCAATCAGGAAGGACTCGGAGCCGGATGAAATCGGTTAGTGAAAGCAAGAACCTTCTGCATAAGGTTCTTGCTTTTTATTTTAACTAGTTTTCTGAAAGCCTAGCTATGAAAGCTAAAACGTATGATTTTATAATCATTGGGGGCGGCTCTGCCGGTTGCGTTTTGGCTAACCGGCTGAGCGCCGATCCCGCGAGCGAAGTGCTGCTTATTGAAGCAGGGAGACCCGATTATATCTGGGATTTATTTATACACATGCCAGGCGCTTTTAGTTTCCCGATTGGATCTAAATTCTATGATTGGCGTTATCAGTCAGAACCCGAGCTATTTCTTGATGGCCGCCGTGTAATGCATGCGCGTGGGAAGGTTCTTGGCGGCAGTTCGAGTATCAACGGTATGATTTTCCAGCGCGGGAACCCGCTCGATATGGAGAAATGGGCTCGTGATCCTGGAATGGAGTCATGGGATTACGCTCATACTTTGCCCTACTTTAAACGGATGGAGCAATCTGTAAGTTCTGATAGCTCTCGGAGGGGGGGCGATGGTGAATTAATCTTGGAAAGAGGACCAGCGAGAGGCCAGCTGTTTGACGCATTTTTTACCGCATGCGGAGAAGCCTCGTTGCCGATGACAGATGATGTGAATGCCTTCAAACAGGAGGGTTTTGCAACTTTCGACCGAAACATTCATCGAGGTCGGCGTCTAAGTGCTGCGCGGGCTTACCTGCACCCAGTCATATCCCGAAAGAACTTGACTGTTGTTACCCGAACACAGACTAATCGAATTATGTTTGCCAAAAAGCGGGCTGTAGGGGTAGAAGTCCAACGGCGGCGGCTATCTGGACAATTACGCACTGCTGAACAAATTTTTGGGAACCATATCGTTGTTAGTGCTGGCGCATTCAACACTCCGCACTTATTGAACTTAAGTGGGATCGGGGATGCAAGTTCTCTTGCCGCAGTCGATTTACCTGTTGTGCATGAGCTAACAGGAGTGGGTAAGAACCTGCAAGACCATCTAGAAGTTTACATACAGTACAAATGTTTACTTCCAATCACTGAACAGCGATCACTCTCAAAATGGCGTTGGCCTTTAATCGGTTTTCAGTGGTTGAAACGCTCAGGTCCAGCTGCTTCGAATCACTTCGAGGCCGGTGGATTTGTTAGAAGCAACGACGAAGTTCAGTACCCGAACTTAATGTTTCATTTTCTCCCCCTAGCTGTGCGATATGATGGGCAAAAAGCTCCTGTGGGTGAGGGCTTTCAGGTTCATGTAGGGCCGATGAATTCCGATAGTCGGGGATCAGTAACCACGACCTCTTCATCACCGACTGTAATGCCAAAAATAAGGTTTAATTATTTGAGTACTGAAACTGACCAAAAAGAATGGATCGAAGCTATCAGAATAGCTCGTTCTATTTTTCTCCAGCCGGCCTTTCGTGGGATTAACGGAGGTGAAATTTCTCCAGGACCAGAGGTTATTACTGACGAACAAATTTTAAGATGGGTTCGGTCTGATGCAGAGACTGCTCTGCACCCCTGCGGAACAGCAAAGCTCGGCACAGGTTCTGATTCGGTTGTTGATCCAAATTCGATGCAGGTCCATGGCCTTGAGGGATGTTCAGTGGTTGACGCTTCTAATCTCCCCCACATCACGAATGGAAATATTTATGCTCCAACAATGATGGTGGCCGAAAAGGCTGCAGATTTAATTTTGGGTAACACTCCACTTGGCGCAGATAAAACAGAGTTTTACAAACACTGAAGACACTAGCGATCGTCTTTCATAACCAAGTTCACGTACTCCCATCCAAAGCGTCCTTTGATGCAAAGGTTTCCATTTGTGACATCGTGTTCAGTTGGCGATGTAACTTTGACTATCTGATCGCCTTGAGTATGTAGCTCTAGATTGCATCCAACTCCGCAGTAGGAGCAGACTGTAGTCGTTACCGTTTGGTCTTCAGGCCTCCAGTTGGAGGCGTCACGTAAATCAAACTCTGTCTTAAATTGTAAAGCGTTCGTAGGGCAAACGGCTACGCAGTTGCCGCAATAAACACAGTTAGATTCGGGCAGACCAACGTCAAACTCAGTTGAGACTTGAGTGTCGAACCCCCGTCCACTGAAGGCTATAGCGAACGTATTTTGAGCTTGTTCTCCGCAGGCATCTACACATTTATAGCAAAGTACGCATTTGGAGTAGTCGCGAATATACAGTTCATCTTGAATTCGGACTTCCTCTGATATGCGGGTTGGACGTTCGTAGCGATCTATATCGACACCGTAATCATCAAAGAGGGTTACGATTTCTGGGGCTTGAGACAAATCGTTGGTGGTGGCGAGAAATTCTAAGATCATTCGTCGACTGGCCCTAACCCGAGGTGATTCTGTCAAAATATTCATGCCACTCTCGACTCTACGAGAACAGGATGGGACGAGCGTTTTTGACCCTTCCACCTCGACGACACAGAGTCTGCATGCATTTGCTGGTTCAAGGTGTTCTGACCAACAGATGGTTGGTATGTCCACCATGTTTTTACTACTTGCCTCGAGAATTGTCAGGTCTTTTTGAACGGTCACTTTATTGCCATTTAAAAAAATTGAGATTTTTGTAGCATCATCACTCATATCACTCATCTGAACCCCCTAGAAGACCGTTATATATGGCGGATTGAATCGCGGTTGATGCAGTGTGTCCAAGTCCACAAATCGAAGCGTCTGACATAACGTTCCCAATTTCCGTTAATAGCTGTATTTTCTTTTTGTCTGAGTCCTTCGTTTTCTTAATTTGCAGCAGCTGCTCATGTTGACGCATTGTGCCAATGCGACAGGGGACGCATTGGCCACAGGATTCGTTTTTGAAGAACTCAGCTACGCGAATAATGACATCCATAATATTTACTTGTTCGCCCAAGACCATTACAGCTCCGGATCCCAAAGAAACACCATGTGACTGGGCTGCTTCTGTGGATAGTGGCATGTCGAAGTAATCCGGCGTTATTAGCGAGCCAGCTGCGCCACCGAGCAGCACAGCTTTCGTTGCGCTTACTGCGCCACCAGCCAAGTTGATTAGTTCGTCAATCTGGATGCCAAACTCGGCTTCATAAAGTCCCGGTTTATGCACGTCCCCAGATACACAGTAGAGCTTTGTCCCAGGTGATTCCGGTGTTCCCTGACTTCTGTATTTCGGCACTCCAATACTCAATATTTGAAGCACGTTAATCAAGGTTTCCGGATTGTTTACCACTGTTGGGCAGCCGAACAACCCGCGAGTCGTCGGATACGGAGGCTTCGATCGAGGCTCCCCGCGATAGCCCTCGATCGAACTAAACAGCGCTGTTTCTTCTCCGCATATGTACGCTCCCGCCCCTTTTCTGACTTCGATATCAAAGGAATGGTCGCTGCCTAGAATGTTTTCTCCTAATAGGTTTGCTCGACGAGCTTGATCTAGGGCAGCAGCTACACGTTGGATTGCTAAGGGATATTCCGCTCGAATATAGATCCACCCGACCTTCGCCCCGACGGTCACGCCCCCGATTGTCATGGACTCAATGAGTGCAAACGGATCTGACTCCATGATGACACGATCTTTGAAAGTCCCTGGCTCGGACTCATCGGCATTCGCTACAAAGTACTTCATCTCTGCTGATTCTGCGGCGACGGCGCCCCACTTCGCACCTGTTGGAAAACCGGCACCTCCTCGCCCGGTTAGACCAGCTTCACTAACCAAATCGATCACGGCCGATGAACCGATTTGAATCGCAATTGATAGAGCTTGATAGCCACCACTACTTTTGTACGAATCTAAACTGGTCGGATTGACCCGACCGACACGTTTGAGTAGCTGTTCACCCTTCGATCTTGTCAGAATGCTCGGACCCGACTCACCATTACCCACGGCGTAGTCTGAACACTGCTTGCCCTGATAAAAGACTGCAGGAGCGTTGGCGCAAAGCCCAAGGCAGGCGCTCCTCTCTGATTCTTGCCCGCTTCCTTCAAGATCCTCTAGTAGCATTTCGCTGCCCCTTATAGAACATGACGTGTCTACGCAAACGTGAGCAAGATAATCTGATGAAATCGGGCGTTCAGTCTGAAATAAGTCATAGAACGTTGCTACACCATATATTTCAGCATCTGAGACCTGGAGCAACTCTGAGATATAACGCACACCACCAGGTGAAATCCAGCCGCTTTCCTTTTGCAGCGCGTGCAGCGAAGGGAGCAAAAACGCCCGTGATTTCTGCATCCTGCGCAGTCCACCTCTAACCACACGGTCGCTTCGAATCAGGACTTCAGCTTGTTTCGCGGCCGCATCAATAGCTGCAACTTCTGCGACTGTCGCGACTGGAGAAATGGTCAGCGGTTTGGTCATTTACGTTTTCGCTTCATCTATGAATTTATCGATTCGAATCGCGGACGCCTTAAATTCGGAGGTGCCGCTCATGAGGTCCCAGTGGTCGTTGGTCAATAGATTTATGTCGGCTATTTCCGGAAAGTGAAATGTAGAGAAAACAAGACCAGCAGGAAGGTTCTCGACGATCTTCGCAGTCATATTTATCGAACCTCGTTTCGATGAAACTTTGACTGTCTCACCGTCGAACACACCAATTGCCTTCGCGTCCATAGCACTTAGGTCAATAGTCTGTCCCGTTCGAATCGGTGATGGATAGTTTCGCGATTGGACACCGGTGTTGAACGAGTCAAGCGCTCTACCTGTGGTGAGACGTAAAGGATAATCAGGATTTAAGTGTTCTTTAGGACCCTCATGCACTGTTACTGAAAACGGCGCCGCTCGATGACCTCCGAGATCTCCTTTCCAAAGCCACTCATGAAGATATTCAGTTCCTGGGTGCTCAGTTGACGGACATGGCCACTGTAGACCAGGGCCTTCATCCAAACGTTCGTAGGACATGCCTGCATGCATAGGAGAAAGCGAACGAACTTCATCCCATACCTGTTCAGGTCCTCGGGCAGACCAGTTCGCTCCAAGTCGATCCGCAAGCTCCACTATGATATCAAGATCATCTTTTGTTGAACCCGCTCTACTTACTGCTGGTCTTACTCGTTGTACTCGTCGCTCGCTCGAAGTAACTGTTCCATCGCTCTGCGCCCAACCAACACTGGCTGGAAATACAACATCCGCCATTTCGGCGGTTCGCGTCAGAAAAATATCTTGAACTATTAGCGTGTCTAGCTGCGAAAGTGCCTTCCTCGCTGACTTTGCGTCAGCTTCAGAATCGGCTGGGTTTTCACCGATAACGTACAATGCTCGAAGCTCATTCCGATGCATTGCTTCAAACATCAAAGTCAAATGTAGGCCGGGCTCGGGATTAATTCTAGTGCCATACACTTGTTCGAACTTTCGGCGAGCATCAGCATCATCGATGTCTTGAAAACCAGGTAACTTATTGGGTAAAGCGCCCATGTCTCCCCCGCCTTGAACGTTATTTTGACCTCGGAGCGGCACTAAGCCTGATCCCCAGCGACCTACATGGCCCGTCAGCAGGGCTAAGTTGCATAGAGAGAGAACGTTCTCAACAGCGTTATGATGTTCAGTGATTCCGAGTGTCCATAGAATTTGTGCCGTCTTAGCACTGGCATACGCGTGAGCTAATTCCTGTATGGCATGGCTTGGGATCCCGGTGATGAGTTCGGCGCGTTCTAATGTGTACCACTCGACGCTTACCTTGAATTTTTCGAAGCCGGTTGTAGCGCGTTCGATAAAAGTCAAATCATGTAAATTAGCGTCTATGATTTCTCTTGCCACGGCGTTAGCTAAGGCGATATCAGTTCCGACGTCTAAACCTAGCCATAAGTCAGCAAACTCGGCAGACGCGGTTCGCCTTGGGTCAATAACGAAAAGTTTTGCGCCTTTCCTGAGCGCCTTTAGAACACGACGAAAGTAGATCGGATGAGCGTCGCGGGCATTAGAGCCCCATAACACAATGACTTCAGCATCTTCAACTTCACGATACGAGCTTGTTCCGCCGCCCGCACCAAACACTGTCGCCAGACCGACGACACTTGGAGCATGTCAAGTTCGGTTACACGAATCGATATTATTGGATTTGATCACAGATCTCATAAATTTCTGAGCTGCGTAATTCATCTCATTGGTACTTTTTGAACAACTAAATAGCCCAATGCTATTCGGGCCGCTGGATTGTAGCGCTGCTATCAGCCCTTTGGAAGCGTGATCAAATGCTTCGTCCCAGGTAGTTGTTGTTAGTTGCCCATTACGTCGTATTAGCGGATCAGTTAAACGGCTTAAGGACTCGCCAGCGCGGTTCTTCATGTCAATAAGAGTAGCCGTGATTAGGCTCAACCTATGTTGTTTACGAGATCCACTACCCGCATTCTTGATTAACTGATGGCTGTTAGAGATATTGCCATACGGAGACATGTTTGGATGATTCCTCGTGGAAACTGTTATTTAACCAATCTTGATGTCGCTCGACTAATTTAAAACCAGATTCGACAGCCATTTCGTCGATCTCTGTTGGGCTGCAGTAACGCAACAGGTATGGGTAAAACTGATTCCCAGCGGTCGACATTTTAACGAGTTGTCCCGAAATAGTCTGGTTTATGGGATCGACTTTGACGGCGTCTAGAAGTAGCTCATCTACTTCCATCGATCTAACTGACACATGGTCTGTTACTTGAGGGACGGGAACAAATGCTTCAATTATGAGCTTTCCTTTCGGTTTCAGCACACGCGCACAGGTCTGAATGCATTCTTGCTGCGATTTCCTCGTGGTTAGATTAAAAAACGTATTGAATCCGATGAGGACAACTGAATAGGAGTTGTCTTCTAGTTCGCTGCACTTCGACATGTCGTCAAGTACGATGCTGATATTTTTGGCGTCATGCTTACTGCGTAATAGGTCTAACATAAGCGCAGACGAGTCCACTCCTGTTACTTCTAAACCCATTTTATCTATCGCTATAGCAAGTCTGCCGGATCCAATTCCCAATTCGAGAACCGCCCCGGCTTCAGCGAGTTCTAGAACTTTACGGGCCACATGCTCTGGGTCACTTAGATTTTTCGCTCTAGCAGAGTCTTCCTCGCCGTACCAAAGGTCGTAAACAGCGGCGTAGGTATCACCATATGTGCTTGCCTTATAATCTTTCATTGACCGTTTCGTCTTACTATTTCGTCAGACACTGCCGGAATTATCTCGTGTAGATTTGCTATGACTGCGTAGTCCGCTTTCTTCACCATGTTTGCTTCAGGGTCCGTATTTATTGCAAGTATGTTTTTTGAAGCCATCGCTCCAACCCAATGTTGTATTGCACCTGAAATACCGCATGCGATATACAAATCAGGGGCTATTCGTTTGCCGGTTTGACCCACCTGATCGGTATGGCTTCGCCAGCCATTATTAGTAACGGCGCGCGAGCAACCGACCTTCCCATTTAATAATTTTGCAAGGGTCTCAAGGACGTTGAACCCGTCAGCCGAGCCAACGCCTCTGCCTCCAGCGACCACGACTGCTGAGGTCTCCAACGATTGGCCTTCCGGTTTTTCTGTTCGTTCAATTACGATTGTTTTCGCTGATTCAGTATCTAGCTCAATCTCATGAGAAATAATTTTAAGCGGTTCTGATATCTTAGAGAGTGTTGTCTCGCAAGAATGCAGCGCAAAGCTGAGAACTGGGAATGTTGACGCAACGGTGACCTCTTCAATCAAAGATCCTCCCCATTGGAGTCGACTAGCTTGCCATCTCTCACCAGCGGTCACCGAGAGGCAGTTGGAAACGAATGGGGCGTCAAGTATCGCTGCGACATTCGCCATGACCTCGTGGCCACGATCAGAGCCGCATGAAATAACTGAAATAGGTTCCACGAGAGAGACTATTTGGACTATTCCTTGTGCCCAAGCTTGCGGCCCATAATCGTGAAGAGCAGAATTGGTGAGATAGTGAATTACATTAACTCCGTGTTCAGCCCAGGCCCCCGCTAACTCTTTGTGACGAGGATCAAATGTTATAGCTTCAAGGCTTCCATTTACCTGGTTTGCCAGGTTTCTACCTTGTGTTAGCAACTCATTAATTGTTTCTGTTGCGTCCGCTTCACAGCTATCTATCAGGACCAAGATGTTTGACATCTAGATCAACCCCAATTCTTCTAACAGATCTACGACAGCGCCTGCTGCTTCACTGTCTCTTCCAAGGATTACTGTCTCTTTAGCAGCTTCATTTGGTCTAAAGAGCCTGACCCGGCATTGCTCTCCTGGTTCGGAATGATCTTCGACTACTGCTACAGATAGCTTTTTGGACGCAAGTCTGCCCTTCATAGTGGGATAACGAGGCAGATTTATGCCTTCCTTGACGCCGAATGCGGCTGGAGTCGGAACTCGATAAACTTCAACGCCCGATGGAGTTTCGCGTCTGGCTACAAAGCTATCTCCGACAATCTCAATGCCATTGATAGCGTTAACTATTGGGCGCCCGAGAAGGTGAGCAGTTCTAATTCCAGTCTGATATCCACCCGTATCTGCGGCTTCATTGCCAAATAACAGTAGGTCGTAGCCACCGAATTCATCTTCTAACGCTTGTACGGCCGTGGACAATGAGCGCGCAGTGTGTTGAGGGTCCCAATCAATTCCAGTATTATTTTCGATTCGCACTAAAGAACCAGCTCCAACACTGGCTGCGTACCTTAGTTGTTCATCGGAAGCTCGTGAGCCAGCAGTAAGAATCGTAATCTCACCGCCATGTTGTTCAACAAGCTGTGCTGCCGCTTCTATAGCGCACTCTTCGTGTGGACTCATAGTGAAACCCAAATGCGCCGAATCGATATCTTGCTCATCTTTTGTGATAACTATCTTCGCCCCGGGTGCAGGAACACGTTTAACACATACCAGAATTCGCATAACTCCCATTTCGCTCAACTCAAAAGATGACTTCGTTTAGCTAGCTGTGCATTCGAGAATCCTCGCTATCATATAAGGAAAGATTTCTACCGGTAGCAGCAACAGTTACTGGGTATAACTCATTTTGGTACAGAACCTGCAACGCGGTTCCCGGAATACATTTTTCTATTGGTAAGTATCCTAATAAGACGTACTTTCCCAGCGATGGCGCGTTTCCTGCTGTGGTCACTCGGCTAATACGGCCCTTGTCATCTAAGATTCGGTCGCCCTCTAAGGTTAATATCGGCTCGTTACCCGATCCGGTGGGAAACCGATCATATCCTGCTGCGGATTTGTTGCTATCCATCGTTAGCGCACATAGTTGCGCTACTTGCTTATTTGCTCTCGCTTGCAGGTAAGCCGCCTTACCTATGAAGTGAGCCGCTTTAACTTTGTTTCTGTCAAGGCCTGCTTCGACAGGGTTGTATTCGTTCTCTAATTCTGATCCCATTAGTCTGTAACCTTTTTCAAGGCGGCCACTCGTTCCGTAAACAGCTGCTCCAACAGGGCGCAGGTCGTAAGGCTGGCCTGCTTCCCACAACGCGTCCCATAAAGCTAGCCCGTGCTGAGTTCCAGTGTAAATTTCGAACCCCGCATCGCCAAC